>CAIJZG010000042.1 GCA_903825065.1 uncultured Bacteroidota bacterium | reverse complement strand
TCACCGGGATTCAAAATATACAATTGAGCGATGCTTTAGTAGCAAAAGAAAAAGGTCTAGACATTAAATTAATTGCACAGGCAAAAAAATTAAAGAATGGTAAAGTGGCAGCTTTCGTACTTCCACAATTCGTAACTCTTGGCGATCCAATGTCGTTTGTTAAAAATGAATACAACGGAGTTGTTATTGAAAGTGGATTTGCTGATAAACAATTTTTCTATGGAAAGGGGGCAGGTAGTTTCCCAACAGCTTCTGCAGTATTAAGCGATATATCAGCACTTCGCTATAATTATAGATACGAATACAAGAAGTTATATCATCATAAACCACATGAACTAACTAACGAATTTTATGTAAAAGTTTATTTGAGCTTCGATGATTGGAAATATGTACCCAGAGAAAAATTCGAATGGATCGAAGAATGGCATGCAGATGCAGAAAGAAAATATTTAATAGGTGTATTACCCATTCAAGAACTCATCAACAATACTTGGTGGAAAGAAAATCAAACATCATTAATCCTTACCGCAGATCCTATTATCGATAACTTAGATATCATACATTTAAAAAAACGTAGCCTCGAATTAGCTGGAGTTGTATAATTTCTTGAATAAGGCCTGAAACAGGCCTTATTCTTTTTTATCTTAGTTTTGTCGAAAGCACTATCAGTATAATGACTGAATTATCTATTAATAATTTTCGCAGTGGAGCAATGCTTACTGCGGCATCTGGTTTTTTATTAATTGCTATATCCTATTTAATTGGAAAGGAAGAATTTTTTCTTATACTCAATGGAAACCTAGGAACAATTGTTGATAAAGCATTTACTTACATTACTTATTTGGGTGATGGTGTTATCTGGATTCCAATTGCAGTTTATGTTTTGTTATTGAGAAAGAAATACACAGTTTTACTTTTAGGATGTATTCTATACTCTACACTTTTTGCGCAGATTCCTAAAAATTATATTTTCAATGGAGCTCCGAGACCCACTAAATTGATTGCCGACTGGAGTAGTATACATATTGTACCGGGAGTTTTCTTAAATTCTGTAGACAGTTTTCCATCAGGACACACCACTACAGCCAGCTGTATCTTTTTATTTTTTTGTTTATTAATCCCCAAAAAATGGATCATCCCAGTGGGTTGTATTTACCTGTATTTAGTAGGTTATTCTAGAATTTATCTTGCACAACATTTCCCTTTAGATGTGGGTGCCGGAATGATTGGTGGAATTATCAGTGTTTACTTTTCGCTTCGTTTACAAAACTGGAAGGACCAATATTCAAGCAAAGCCTAATTTTTCCAACGCCATTCACCTGCAATTTGTAAGGGTTCTTTTAACTTATTTTTTTCTAGGAATAATTTTGTTTCTTCATCAGTCAAATGTTTTGCTGGTATTTCTTTTGCATCAGCAATACCATATAATAACATAGCGCTAAATCGCACATTGTTAACCATGCCTTGTCTATCAACTAAACTAAATACATCGCAGTCAGCATGATAACAAGGGCCTGCATTATTTGGCAATCCATTTCCAGAACTTCCACCTGTTGGAACGCCTCTCAACATAAAGGGTTGATTATCGCTATGTAATCCCGCACCAGCTCTAAACGTGTTTTTGAAATTAGAATCCAATGAATGCGCAATAGAACCAATCGATTCAAATAATGCTTTATTAACATCCACAGAACTATTATACCCCTTTGGATCGTGGGTCATATCATAATTCAACATGAATTTGATCTGATCAATTGATTTATCTTTAATAGCAGTATTTACATAAGCTCTCGATCCTAGTAACCCTTCTTCTTCACCCATAAATAATACAAATTCAACGGTGCGTTCCGGCTGCAATTTTAATGTAGCAAAAGTCCGGGCCATATCTAACACAGCAAATGAACCTATACCATTATCAATAGCTCCTGTTGCCAAATCCCAGCTATCTAAATGTCCGCCAACTACCACTTTTTCATTGGGCAATGTTTTTCCTTTTATTGTAGCAACCACATTTCTTGCTTTTATCAAACCAGAAAAATTGTTCATCTTAATATGTGTATACAATTTTCCGTTCTTTAAATCGTCTTTAAATTTCATACCATCTTCATAACTCACACATACGGCTGGTATAAGTATTAATTTTCCAGTAACAGAAGCAGTACCTGTTAATAATATCCCACCCTTTGCACCATTAATAACTATAATTCCTGCAGCACCCCATTTTGTGGCTATGGCTGTCTTCTCTGAACGATGTAAACTCTTGGTTCCCGCTTTTGAACCCGGTAATACATCAAGAAATACTAATGCAATTTTTCCTTTTACTTTATCTGGAGATGCTTGATAATCTTCTTCCAAACCATTTCCCATATCAACCACTTCATTAGATACATCCGTAGTTACTGGAGAATGTGCCAAGGCTACTGATTTAACCGCAACTAAATGATTCGTATCGTTACCTATCGATACTTTTAGATTACCTCTACTCCAACTTTCCACTTCAAATGGCTGATATCGGAGATTTGTAAAACCATAACTCTTCAATAAATTATAGGCATACTCCTCTGCTTTTTTACCATTTGAAGAACCTGTTAAACGATGTCCGATTGTTTCGGTTGCTTCTTTTAATGTTTCATAAGCCCTAGAATGATCTAAAGCTTCCTGATTGATTTTGCTGAACACTTGTTTCCATTCAGGCTTATCCTGTGCTGAGATTGTTTGAAAACTTACTAAGATTAAAGCGAAACAAATTTGAACTGTCTTTTGCATGGTAACTACTTTAGGTTGACTTATCTAAGAAGAATTGCAATATAAAGGGGATTTAAATAGCTCTTAAAAAAATATTATGAAGCGAAATTTAAAAAATGGGCGGTTTTTTAAACAAATTTTCTTTTTTAAAGTTTTAATAGTAGTTGAGTAACAGTTTACATCTTATTAAACATAAAAACTAATAATTGTTTCATCTGATGAATCCAACGTTTATTGTAAATTTAGCCTCCAAAAACAATTAAATAATATGGAAAATAATACTAATAACAGCGAAGCAAAGTGTCCATTTACTGGTGCTTCTGCTTCATCTGCGAAACTAGGTAGTGCCGGTACAGGTACTAGAAATTCTGATTGGTGGCCCAATCAGCTTAAACTGAATATTCTTCGCCAACATTCATCTTTATCGAATCCAATGGATACTTCTTTCAATTATGCGAAAGAATTCGAATCTCTTGATTTGAATTTGGTGAAGCAGGACATCTATCAATTAATGACCACATCACAAGAATGGTGGCCTGCAGATTATGGCCATTATGGTCCATTCTTTATACGCATGGCCTGGCATAGTGCGGGTACTTATCGCACAACTGATGGTCGTGGTGGTGGTGGTGCTGGTATGCAAAGATTTGCCCCATTAAACAGCTGGCCGGATAATACAAACCTAGATAAAGCACGTTTGCTTTTATGGACTATCAAGAAAAAGTATGGTAAGAAATTATCCTGGGCAGATTTGATGATTCTTGCTGGAAACTGTGCGTTAGAATCAATGGGCTTTAAAACTTTTGGATTTTCTGGTGGTCGTGTAGATGTTTGGGAACCTCAAGAAGACGTAAACTGGGGTTCTGAGCGTGAATGGTTAGGTGATAAAAGATATACAGGTGATCGTAATTTGGACAATCCATTGGCAGCAGTTCAAATGGGTTTGATTTATGTAAACCCTGAAGGCCCCAATGGCAATCCAGATCCAATTGCTTCTGCTCGCGATATACGAGAAACATTTGCGCGTATGGCAATGAATGATGAGGAAACAGTTGCACTTATTGCAGGCGGACATACATTTGGTAAAACTCATGGTGCTGCTGATCCTGGCAAATATGTTGGAAAAGAACCTGCGGCTGCTGGTATTGAAGAGCAGGGCTTAGGTTGGAAAAACACATTTGGTGCAGGCAATGGCGTTAACACCATTACTAGTGGATTGGAAGGTGCATGGACCACTACACCTACAAGATGGAGCAATAACTATTTCGAAAACCTTTTTGGATATGATTGGGAATTAACCAAAAGTCCGGCTGGTGCAAATCAGTGGAAGCCAAAAGCAAATGGCGGTGCTGGCACTGTACCTGATGCTCATGACGCATCAATAAGTCATGCCCCAACTATGTTAACTACCGACTTAGCTTTGAAAGTTGATCCTTCCTATGGACCAATTTCAAAACGTTTTTACGAAAACCCTGATCAATTTGCAGATGCATTTGCAAGAGCTTGGTTCAAGTTAACGCATCGTGATATGGGCCCCCGCTCACGTTATGTTGGAAGCGAAGTACCTGATGAAGTATTAATCTGGCAAGATCCTATCCCAGCATTAACACACCAAATAATTGATGCAAGTGATATTGCTGTATTAAAAAATAAAATTCTACAATCGGGTATATCAATATCAGAATTAGTTGCAACGGCCTGGGCTTCTGCAGCAACTTTCCGTGGTTCTGATAAACGTGGTGGTGCAAATGGTGCACGTATCCGTTTGGCTCCTCAGAGATATTGGGAAGTAAATAATCCAGCTCAATTATCTAAAGTCTTAGATATATTAGAAAGTATTCAAAAAGAATTCAATGAAAATGCAACCGGTAACAAACAAGTTTCTATAGCAGACTTGATTGTATTAGGTGGTTGTGCAGGAATTGAAAAAGCAGCTAAGAATGCCGGTTACGATGTGTCGGTTCCTTTTACAGCAGGACGTACGGATGCAAGCCAGGAACAAACCGATATAGAATCCTTTGCAGTTCTTGAACCAATTGCTGATGGCTTCCGTAATTATAAAAAATCAAACTACTTAATTTCTGCAGAGGAGATGTTAATTGATAAAGCACAATTATTAACGTTAACTGCTCCAGAAATGACAGTGCTTATTGGCGGTATGCGTGTTTTAAACACCAATTTTGGTGAATCAAAACATGGCGTATTTACCAACCACACAGATAAGTTGACAAATGATTTCTTTGTTAACCTAATTGATTTTAATACTTCATGGAAAGCTAGTTCAGGGTCTCAAGATATTTTTGAAGGCTTCGATCGTGCTACTGGAAAGATTAAATGGACGGGCACTAGAGTTGATTTAATTTTCGGATCAAACTCAGAATTAAGAGCACTTGCAGAAGTTTATGCATGCGAAGATTCTAATGAAAAATTCGTGCATGACTTTATTGCGGCATGGGCAAAAGTTACTAACCTGGATCGTTTTGACTTGGGTTAATAATATAAAATAATAAATTTAAAAAAGATGATCTATAACCAGATCATCTTTTTTATTTCCAAAGAAGGAATAAAAAGCGCCCTCGAAAATTCGAGGGCTTTATAAATAGGATATTATAATACGATTACGCTATTGCTGCTTCCAAATACATTGGTGCTAACACTATCTGCTTCTGGCTCATTTAACCACTCTGATGCATTGATGCGATATTTAAATTCGTGTTGTGAGTTTTTAGGTAAAGAAACTTCAGCACTAAAATTTCCGTCTTTCTTTTTACTCATTAAAACTGAGTTTTCCCAATCACTGTTCAAACCTAAGATTTCAATAGTTTCCGCATTTTCAACGTTGAAACTGAATTTTACTTTGCAATAATCTTTTGTCTTGAAGTAGGTTTTTTGTAACATTTTTTTAGGGTTTTTTACAACCCTTAATACTGCTTTTGATAAAAGGTAACCCAAAATCTGGCTTGATAGTAGTATTATTGATTATGTTTAATAATTGATATTCGAAAATAAAACAGATTTTTTTCTACTATTTACTATCTGCCCACAATCATTTATATTTAAGTTATTGGAAAACAAGCCGATTAATGTCAGCTAAAATAAATCTATGTATAAAAATATCACTCTATTCATTTGCATGACCTTCTACTGTGCAACATCTTATTGTCAGAGTAACCTAGTAAAAATTGAGCCGATTAGTTTTTCGAAAGTGATTATTACAGATCATTTCTGGAAACCCAAATTGCAATTGGTTGCTACCAAAACATTAAATGCTTGTGTGTACCAGACTGAAACTGCTACCCCTCGATTGCGCAACTTTCAAAAAGTTGCCAGAAAAAAAGGTGAAAAACATGAAGGTATTTTTTATGATGATAGTGATGTATTCAAGGCATTAGAAGCCATTGCCTATTCACTAAAAAATAATCCTGATTCTGCTTTAGAACGAAAAGCTGATGAATGGATTGAAATTATAGCTGCAGCGCAACAACCAGATGGATATTTAAATACCTGGTTCACACTTTCAGATATTACTAAGAGGTATACTGATATGAGTATGCATGAAGATTATAATGCAGGACATATGATAGAAGCTGCAGTAGCCTACTATTATGCAACTGGTAAGAGAAAATTTCTGGACGTTTCGATTCGCTGGGCTAACCATTTTGATGCATTATTCGGACCAACAAAAAGACATTGGGTAACCGGACATCAGGAATTAGAGCTTGCCTTAGTAAAATTATTTAAAGTTACAAATGATAAAAAATATCTGACTTTGGCAGATTGGCTATTATCAGAAAGAGGACATCAAAACGCAGTAGGTTATACCTGGACCGATTGGAAAGACACAGCCTATGCCCAAGATGTGTTACCCGTGAAAATGCAATCAAAAATTACTGGGCACGCTGTTCGAGCAATGTATATGTATACGGGTGCAGCTGATGTTGCAGCTCAAACAGGAGACACAGGATATCTTGCTGCGATGCAGCGAGTATGGAAAGATGTGGTTTATAAAAACATGTATATCACTGGTGGCATTGGATCATCAGGTAGTAATGAAGGATTCG
>CAIJZG010000041.1 GCA_903825065.1 uncultured Bacteroidota bacterium | reverse complement strand
TTATCTTTCTTATCAGCCCGCTTATCTTTTTGTGGGTTTGAATTATGATTAACTGGTGGTTGATATTTTTCGAATTTAACAGGAGCCGGTCTTGATTGAATAGGAAGATTCATATTGGGCCTTTCAAATTTTGGTTTATAAAAATCCATTTTTTGTTCATTGGGATGTGTTTGATTAGGCTTTTCTGTTTCATGAATCACCATTGGATTAATGGGTTGATTCGTTGTTTTTTCAACTTCATGAACATGAGGTCCGGTATTGTATTGGGCACCATTATTCGAATTCCTTATCTGACTATTATTTGAAAAATTATTATTGTTGATATAAGTAACATTCCTACTGATATTATTAACCACTGTTGTATTATTTGTATTATTGATAACGTAGTTATTGATATTTACTTGAGTGATATGTTCCTGTGGTACAAAATTCCAATAATGTGCGGGAGGATTCCAACCACCTCCAACAGACATATTGATGCTGATATGCGGAGCTAAAGGAGCCCATCCATAATAACTGCCACTCTGTGCCCAGGTTACCCAAGCTGGTGCCCATTCATGGCCCGGAACCCATATCCATCCATAAGCATCTTCATATAACCACCTGCCATAGTGAAAAGCAGCCCATCCCCATTGATAATTAGAAGACCATGTCCATCCCTGATCACTATAAACCCAATGACCATTGCTTGAATAAGGTCTAAAACCTTGCTCAACATTGGGTACCCAAACAAATCCTTCACCTGGATAATCGATCCATCTTCCATAAGGTGCTAATTGATTATAAAACTCTTCGTATCCCCTAGGTGCCTGAGAAGGGGCTTGCCTTTGATAACTTGGTGCAGACGTATAAATAGCTGGTTCACAATTGGCGAACAAAAAGCAAATAGCAGTGAGGATGGATAAAATTCTAAACATGATGTATGATTTAAAAGCTTCAAACAAAATTAAATTGATTCGTTAAACAAAGACATTCAATATATATGCCAGTTAAATTTATTAATTGGTTATAGCAAATGATTAACATTTGTAGATTAAATAAAGTTTAAAGAATTAATGCGCAGCGCTTTATTCGAGAGAATGATTTAATATACAACAATTATAGTAACTATTTTTGACGATGCAATTAAATACAAATAATACGAAATGAATAGTAATCCTAAATTGGTTGGACAGGCAGCATTAGTTACCGGAGCAAATAGTGGCATTGGCAAGGCTGTTGCCATTGCATTAGCAAATGAAGGTGCGAAAGTAGTTGTGAACTATGTAACAAAACCAGAGCTTGCTGATGCAGTAGTTGATGAAATTAAAGCGAATGGAGGAACTGCTATTGCCCTGCAAGCAGATGTGAGTAATGAACAACAGGTTCAATCTATGTTTCAACAAATGTATCATGCTTTTGGAACGATTGATATTTTGGTAAATAATGCTGGTTTGCAGAAAGACAGTGCTTTTCAAGACATGAGCCTTGCTGATTGGCAACTCGTAATTAATATTAATCTCACCGGACAATTTCTTTGTGCAAGAGAAGCTGTGAGAGAGTTTTTGCGTAGAGGGATCAATCCTACCATTAGTAAGGCAGCTGGAAAAATAATTTGTATGAGTAGCGTGCATGAAGTAATACCATGGGGTGGACACGTTAACTATGCAACTAGTAAAGGTGGCGTGATGATGTTGATGAAAAGCATGGCACAAGAGCTTGCTCCAAAAAAAATCAGGGTTAATAGTATCGGACCCGGAGCTATACAAACCCCCATTAATAAGTCGGCATGGGATACACCCGAAGCTTTAGACAAATTACTTACACTGATACCATATGATAGAATTGGTGAGCCAGAAGATATAGGAAAATTAGCTGCTTGGATAGCTAGTGACGAATCTGATTATATTACAGGTACAACTATTTTTTGTGATGGGGGAATGACGCTATATCCAGGGTTCTCTACAAATGGATAAATGATAATTATGAATGCAGAACAAAACAGAATTGATGATAATGCATTAAATGAAGTTCCCCTGGAATTATGGGGTCCTTATGTAAGCGAACGTCAATGGGGTACTGTTAGAGAAGATTATAGTGAGAACGGTGATGCCTGGAATTATTTTCCACACGACCATGCAAGAAGTCGCGTATATAGATGGGGTGAAGACGGAATAGCTGGCATCAGCGATTATAACCAACAACTATGTTTTGCACTTGCTTTCTGGAATGGTAAAGATCCTATTCTAAAAGAAAGGATGTTTGGTTTAACAAACGGAGAAGGAAATCATGGAGAAGATGTGAAGGAATTATATTATTATTTAGATAATGTGCCCACACATTATTATATGAAATACCTGTACAAATATCCACAGGTAGCTTTTCCATATGTAGAATTGATAGAACGAAATAGACAATTAGGAAAACAAGATCCGGAGTTTGAAATATTAGATACGGGTGTATTTAATGACGATCAATATTTTGATATTACTATTGAATATGCGAAGAAGAATAGTAAAGATATTTATGTTAAAATTTCGGTGTTGAATAGAGGCTCATCACCCTCAGAAATTACCATTCTTCCAACGCTTTGGTTTTTTAATAATTGGCAATATGGTGCAAAATCTAATAAACCCATTTTAGAAAGAATAGGAAATCAAAACATTAAAGCGAGTAATGAAAAATTAGGCGATTATTATTTTTATTCACAAGGTGCTGATCAAATTTTGATGACAGAAAATGAGACCAATTTTGAGCGGTTATTTGGCAAACCCAATAACACTGAATTTGTGAAAGATGCATTTCATGAAGCCATTATTCATGGTGAAAAAAGACAAGCATTAGTATCAAAACAAACTGGCACAAAATGTACATCAGTGCATACTTGCTTAATTCCATCCAAGGGAACAAAAGAAATATTTGTTCGATTATCAGATCAGCAAATGGAACAACCTTTTGAGGAAGGGTTTGAAGATATTTTCAATTTAAGAAAACAGGAAGCAGATGATTTTTACGCTACCATTATTTCCAGTAATACTAATAAGAAATTGGCCAATATTCAGCGCCAGACATTTGCTGGATTATTATGGAGCAAACAATATTACCATTATGATGTAGATAGTTGGGTAAATTCAAATGATGGTATTACAGCAAACAGCAATAGCCGAATAAGTGGAAGAAATAGTGGGTGGAAAAAATTCAAAGCAAAAGATGTTTTGATGATGCCCGATAAATGGGAGTATCCTTGGTTTGCAGCCTGGGACTTAGCCTTTCATTGTATTCCAATGGCAATGATTGATCCTACTTATGCAAAGAATCAATTAATTACTTTAACTAGGGAATGGTATATGAATCCGGAGGGGCAGATACCAGCATATGAATGGAATTTTAGCGATTTAAATCCGCCAGTTCAAGCATTTGCTGCACTTCGCATATTTGAATTAGAGAAATCAAAGACCGGACAGGGTGATATTGTTTTCTTGAAAAAAATATTTCAAAAACTGATCATCAATTTTACCTGGTGGGTGAATAAAAAAGATGCCAATGGAAATAATGTTTTTGAAGGTGGGTTTCTTGGCTTAGATAATATAGGGGTGTTTAATCGGAGTATTCAATTGCCCGGAGAAATTGCCTTGGAACAAACGGATGGGACAGCCTGGATGGGAATGTATGCGTTGAATATGATGGATATGGCATTGGAAATTGCCATGGCCGACGAATCATTTGAGGATATGGGAATTAAATTTTATGAACACTTTGTTTTTATTTCGGAAGCTTTAAATGAATTGGGTTTATGGAATGAAGAACATCAATTCTTTTATGACGTTTTATCTTTGGATGGACAGCAACCCTTTCCTTTATTAGTGAGAAGTATTGTTGGTCTAATTCCTTTATTCGGAGTTTCGGTGTTAGAAAAAGAAACTTTGGATCGCATGAGTGGATTTAAAAAAAGAATGGAATGGTTTAATAAATATCGCCAGGACCATCACCAATTTTTAGCGATTATTGAATCTGAAAAAAACGAAAATATTCTTCTGTCCCTGGTTACTAAAGAAAGACTTCGTAGCTTATTACAATGGATC
Organism: uncultured Bacteroidota bacterium; assembly: GCA_903825065.1. Taxonomy (GTDB): domain Bacteria; phylum Bacteroidota; class Bacteroidia; order Chitinophagales; family Chitinophagaceae; genus Sediminibacterium. Next base: position 266 of record CAIJZG010000041.1, on the reverse strand, counting down.
TTAAGGGAAGAAGATTTTTTTTCAGTTGGTGGAGTGCGTGCGCTTTCAAAACATTTTCATGAAAATCCTTACCAGTTAAATATTGAAGGGCAAAATTACAGTATCCAGTATGATCCTGCAGATTCTAGTACAGGTTTGTTTGGAGGTAATTCAAATTGGAGGGGCCCAGTTTGGATGCCCTTAAATTATCTTTTAATAAAATCGATACAGAAGTACGGCGATTTTTATGGGAATGATTTTTTAATTGAATATCCAGTAGGTTCCGG
>CAIJZG010000040.1 GCA_903825065.1 uncultured Bacteroidota bacterium | reverse complement strand
GCATTTGAATATCGCCATTCTTCAATTCAAAAGCAAAAGTATCCGATCCATTTGTGATGACGAGGTATTGCACCCTTAAAGAAATATTATAATTAAGAATTTGTTTGATAACAGCTTCGTCTAATTTTACTTCCATTTCTTTGCATTCCACAATCATCCAGGGATTGGAGGATTTATAAACTACGATATCACATCTTTTTCTTAGTTCACCTACATTGATTTCTTTTTCTACAGCTATCAATGAGGCCGGAATACCCTTCGTTTGTACTAACCATTGTAAAAAATTCTGACGCACCCATTCTTCAGGAGTAATTTGAATCCAGCGTTTTCTGAATTCATCGAATATCCATTGCTTCCCATTTTCCAACTTTGTTCGAAACTTTGGTTCTGGATATTCAATTTTAATCATGGTTTTGTTTACTGATTTGATTTTTGTATTTTTAACAATTACCTTTTTCAAAGATACTTCTTGAAGAAGCACTAAAAGGAGTTTATGAAAACGAAAGAAGAGATTGTACAAAATTGGCTTCCTAGGTACACAGGAGAATACGTTGAAAATTTTGGTAAGTATATTTTACTAACCAATTTCGCTAATTATGTTTCTATGTTTGCCGAATGGAATAATGTTCCTGTTATTGGGAAAGATAGACCAATGGAATGTGCTACTGCCAATGGAATTACCATTATTAACTTCGGTATGGGAAGCCCGGGTGCTGCCACTATTATGGATTTATTAACTGCTATAGAGCCAGAAGCTGTATTGTTTTTAGGAAAATGTGGTGGTTTAAAAAAAAGAAATAAGCTGGGAGATTTAATTCTCCCAATAGCTGCAATTAGAGGAGAAGGTACCTCTAATGATTATTTCCCGCCAGAAGTTCCAGCTATGCCAGCGTTCGCACTACAAAAAGCAATTTCAACTACAATCAGAGATTATCAAGTTGATTATTGGACTGGAACCGTATACACCACAAATAGAAGGGTATGGGAACATGATGAAGTATTTAAAGAATACCTTACCAAAGTTCGGGCATATGCTATTGATATGGAAACTGCTACCATATTCACTGTTGGTTTTTTTAATAAAATACCTACAGGTGCATTGTTGCTGGTAAGCGACCAGCCAATGGTTCCAGATGGTGTTAAAACAGAAGCCAGCGATAAAAAAGTAACGGAAGAATATGTAGAACGGCACCTGAAAATAGGAATTGATTCTTTGATGCAATTGATCAATAATGGTCAAACGGTGCGCCACCTTCGTTTTGAAAATTAATCTTTCCAAAGAAAAGGAAATAATATAATGGCCAGGGCTACTACTAATATATCGAGGCCCACCAATAAAAATACCATCTGCATTAAACCTGCTTGAATAACAGCTGAAAAAGCGGCTGTTGATATTTTCATTAAAAGAAGGAGTTGGGGGATTATAATAGGGAATCCCATAATTGCCATTAAAGCAGATTGTTGCTGTGCCTTAGCAGCGATTGCTGCTAAAAAAGTAAATACAAGACTTAGGCTAATCCCACCTAAACAGGCAATACCCAAAAATTTTAATCCAAATTCAATGGGGTTACCCAATAAGAGCGTGAAAATAGCTAGGCTGATACAACTCATCACAAGCATCAGGATGCTATTGAAAATTAGCTTTGATAAAACAAAATCTTTCGCACCAGCTATGGAATAAAAATATAACATGCGGCCTCGACTTTCGGCAAGAAAACTTTTTGCTACCGCATTTACACAAACAAATAATTGAATTACCCAAAACAAGCCATTCCAAACCTTGTCTTCGGGTTGCCCCATCGACAAATAAACTACAAATATAGTAGAGGCTACATACAAGAATATACCATATAAGGTATACTGCTGGCGGGTTTCGAGCAGTAATTCTTTTCTAACAAGTGCTAAAATTGGATTATGGTTTTTCATGGACACATTTTCTGCAACGGGGTTCATAAACATCTTTTTCTCCTAATAATACTTGAGGTCCAACTGTTGATTTTCGATACGAAATACTTGCAATGTTTCCGCATTGTACACAAATCGCATGAAGCTTTGTAATATAGTCTGCAATGGCCAATAAGTTGGGCATTTGTCCAAAAGGTCTGCCTTTATAATCCATATCTAAACCTGCTACTATTACCCTGGTCCCTCTCGCGGCTAGTTGTTCGCACACGTAAATTATTTGGTCATCAAAAAATTGAGCTTCATCTATACCTACCACATCAACCCCTTCCGATAAAAGTAGTATTGTTTGCGAATTGTCGATGGGAGTGGATAGAACACTATTAGAATCATGACTTACAACCTGTGTTTCGTCATAACGTGTATCAATAGCGGGTTTAAAAATCTCAACCTTTAAATTAGCAATTTTTGCTCTTTTTAAGCGTCGTAATAACTCTTCCGTTTTCCCGCTAAACATACTTCCGCAAATTACTTCCACCCATCCTCTTCGCTCCCCAGATATATTCGGTTCAATAAACATCTATAAAATAAATTATAATAATATTCGTTTCTCAGTAGACTCGCTTACATTTTAACTCATCAAATGTATTACATCCAATGGAAAGAGTGGGTATACTGATCGATAAACTAAGAGAACAATATGCTCAGCATGCTGAAATAGATACTTTATTGGCTACCTCTCAGATGATTTTGATTGAATTACAACAACAAAAAAAAGCCTATTCCTCCAGTAGCGCAGTTTCTGTGATGGATTTGTTACTCAATAATTCCCGCATGCATCCCATTACAATGACAAATTCCCCAATGTCAAAATCTGCCACAAATAAAAATGAGGAACTAAGTGGATGGTTATTTGATATAAATACTGAAATGCCTGTAAAAGAGCCTAATGTAGGATTCGAAAAACCTGTTGGCACTCCAGTAAAAGTAATATTAGAAT
>CAIJZG010000039.1 GCA_903825065.1 uncultured Bacteroidota bacterium | reverse complement strand
GAAAAAGTATTAGGTGTTGATCAATTAAATAGACCTGCAACAGATAAAGAGATTGCTGCTATGCAAGCCATCTTATTATCAGAACTTAAAAAAGGTTCCCTGGGTTTATCAACCGGACTGGAATATGCAGGTGCTTATTTTTCAAGTCGTAATGAAGTATTGGAATTAGCAAAAACGGCTGCCACTGAAAAGACAAGATATATCAGTCATATCCGCAGTGAAGACATAGCATATGCAGATGCATTGGAAGAAATCATTAACATTGGTAGAGAAGCAAAATTACCAGTCCAGATTTCTCATATTAAATTAGCATTGAAAGATGATTGGGGGAAATCATCTAATATCATCGCTCAATTGCAAGCAGCCCGATTAAATGGAATTGATATAACTGCCGATTGTTATCCCTATGAATTATGGAATAGTACTTTAAAAGTATTATTTCCAAAAACAGATTATACCAATCCTGTTAGTGCCCAATATGCAGTAGATCATACCTTTGATCCAACTCAATCGATTCTAGTTCGTTTTGCACCGAATACTAATTATGCTGGAAAAACTATTTCTGAAATTGCTAACATGAGAAAAGAAAAGCCGGCAAAAACTTTAATGGGATTAATTGCCGAAGCTGATGTTTACAAAAAAGCACATCCAGATGCAGAAGGTGTGGAAACTATTGCAGCTAAATCCATGACAGACATAGACGTTATAAATTTTCTTGCCTGGTCAAATACAAATATATGTTCTGATGGCTCAAATGGCGGTCACCCAAGAGGATACGGTTCCTTTACAAGAGTTTTAGGTAATTATGTTCGCGATAAAAAAATCATGAGCATAGAGACTGCTATTCAAAAAATGACAAGTCTTTCTGCAGAACATGTAGGAATAAAAAATCGTGGGGTAATTGCAGCTGGGTATTATGCAGATTTTGTGCTTTTAAATCCTGCAACTATTAAAGACAATGCAAATTTCAAAGATTCGAAAGCTTTATCCGATGGTATTATAAAAGTATGGGTTAACGGCGTTTGTGTTTACAATGAAAAAAAATCAACTAATAAATTCCCAGGAACATTTATAGGCAGATAAAAGAAAGATAAAAAATGGAAACAGAAAAGAAAAGACCAGGGGCTATTGTATTAACGAATGGTTATTTGTCAAGGCCCGATGCTAAAACAGCTCATGGACTTATTAGAGGCACAGAACGTTTTACAATACTGGCAGTAATTGATCCAGAATTTGCGGGTAAAGATGCAGGAACAGTTTTAGATGGTAAACACAGGAATATTCCTGTGTTTGAAACGGTTGCAAATGCAATTGCAGAAGTACATGATATTGAGTATTGTATTATTGGTGTAGCTACAGTAGGCGGAATTTTACCAGAAAGTTTTTTACCAATTCTTGAATTATGCATTCTCAATGGAATATCTATTGTGAATGGATTACATGAATTTTTAAATGACAAACCAGAAATCGTAGAACTTGCAAAAAAACATCAGGTAACTCTAACTGATGTACGCAGACCAAAAGCTAGGAAAGATTTACACTTCTGGACAGGTGATATTTTTAAATTGAAAACCCCTGTAGTTGCAGTTATTGGAATGGATTGTGCCATGGGCAAAAGAACAACTTGTAGAATGATTCGCGAAGCCGCAAATCAAAATGGCATAAAGGCAGAAATGATTTATACTGGTCAAACTGGTTGGCTTCAGGGTGGAGAATTTGGATTTGTTTTTGATACCACTGTGAATGATTTTATTTCAGGTGAATTAGAACACGCAATTTTAAGTTGTAATGAAGCAAAGCAACCTGATATTATTTTATTGGAAGGTCAATCGGCATTAAGAAACCCTTCAGGTCCTTGTGGATCAGAACTTTTGATTTCCGGAAATGCAAAGCATACTGTTTTGCTTGTTGCACCTAAAAGAAAATATTATGAAGATTTACCTGAATGGGGAGAGTTGCCAAGCATTGCTTCTGAAATTGAATTAATAAAACTTTTAGGATCAAAAGTAATTGCCATTGCTATTAACACAGAACACTGTAGTTTGGAAGAAGCTTTTACATTTCAAAAGGAATATGAAACAACTTTTAAGTTACCTATATTATTACCAATTCAGCAGGGAGTTGATTCATTAATTCCTGAATTAAAAAAAATCATAAATAGTATCTCATGAAAATAAAATCCATTCATTCCTGGCTTAGTCATTTACCACTAACCAAGTCATATACTATCGCATACAAAACTATTACAGATACAGAAGTCGTTTTTTTGGAAATAACTTTAGAAAATGGCATGTCCGGACTTGGGGCTGCAAATCCGTTCGTTGATGTAGTTGGAGAAACACCTCAACATACCCTTGCGAATTTACAATCAGGCTATCTAGATCAATTTATAGGAAAAGACATTCGTTTTTTCAATGAATTAATTGATCAATCATGTGCCCATTTTCCTAAACAGCCTGGTACCATTGCGGCTATAGATATTGCACTGCATGATTTGTTCGGAAAGTTTTTAAACATTTCTGTACTGGATTTTTATGGGTCAAAAGTTAATGCACTTCCAACCTCTGTTACAATCGGAATTAAAGAAACAAAGGAAATGCTCATTGAAGCAGAAGAATATTTTAAACTCGGCTTTAAAATATTGAAAATTAAAACCGGATTGGATGTTGATGCAGATATTGAACGAGTTCGTTCTATTACAGAAAAGTTTTCCTCTAAAATGCTTATTCGCGTTGACGCAAATCAAGGTTATTCATTAGCAGATTTAAAAAAATTTATTAGTCATACTGAAGCATCCACCTTAGAGTTAATTGAACAGCCAGTTAAAACCGGACAAGAATCGGTTTTACATATGATGGGAGAAGAAGACAGAAAAAAGCTAGTAGCAGACGAATCACTTCTTGATGCAAAAAGTGCATGGCAACTTTCTTTGCTGCCTCAATCATTCGGTGTATATAATATCAAACTGATGAAATCAGGTGGTATCAAGGGTGCAAGAGAAATAGCTACAATTGCTAAAAATGCAGGAATTGATTTATTTTGGGGTTGTAACGACGAGAGTATTGTAAGTATTACAGCAGCATTGCATGCGGCATATTCTTGTAGTAATACAAAGTATCTCGACTTAGATGGGAGTTTTGATTTAGCTAAGGATTTAGTGGAAGGTGGATTTGAATTAAAAGATGGGTATATGTATCCAAGTAGTTTACCTGGTTTGGGAATTAAAAAATTAGACTAATCCTTTTTAAATCCGATTAATATTTTGCAAAAACTAACCGCTTCATTAGGTCTGCGTTCAGCCATTTTTGTAGTAATAAGTGTGATCCTGGGTTCTGGAGTTTTTAAGAAAGTAGCTATGATGGCGGCTACACTTCAATCACCTTTATTGGTTTTGCTTTGTTGGGTTCTTGCTGGCATCATCAGCTTGGCAGGGGCTCTTTGTACCGCAGAAATGGCTGGTATGTTTCCCAATTCAGGTGGCGAATATTTTTATTTCCAAAAAGTATACAATCGTTTTTTTGCATACATCTATGGCTGGGCAAATTTTGTAGTATTAAAAACTGCTTCAATAGCTGCTCTTGCATATATTTTTGCTCAATCTTTCAATAGTATTATCCCTCTTCCTGAATTTTCATTTAATCATAATTCTAATGGCGGGATATTGATTGATAATTTATCAGTTAAATTACTTGCCTCTTTTCTGTTGCTGTTACTAACTTATATTAATTACAAAGGAATTCAATACGCAGAGAAATTGAGCAGAATAATGACTGTCTTAATGTTATCTGCTGCTGCAGTTATTGTTTTTGCTGGCCTTTCTGCGCCGATGGGAAAAATTAGTAATTTAACTACCGCAAGTATTCATGCCAATCATAGTTGGTCTTATTGGCAAATCATCAAAGCTATTACTATTGCAAGTCTGGGTGCATTTTGGGGATATGAAGGATGGAATTGTGTGGGTTTAATAGGAGAGGAAATTAAAAATCCAAAACGAAATCTTCCTTTGTCATTGGGAATTGGAACCCTAATTATTATACTAGTTTATGTTTTGCTTAACGTAGTTTATCTCTATGTATTACCCATCGATTCTATAATTGAAATGAGTAATCACCCTAATCAGATTGCTGCAGTAGAAGTAATGAAAGTTGTTTGGGGTAAGTGGGGAGAACTTTTTGTTGCTGTATTAATTCTTATTACCACTTTCAATGCAACGAATAGTACTATTTTAACATCTGCCCGGCTTTTTTATGCTATGGCAAGAGATAATAATTTTTACAAACCTGCTTCAATTATCCATCCTACTTATAAAACTCCTGCAGTTTCATTATGGCTTCAGGGAATTTGGTCGGTCTTACTAATCTGGTCTGGCACTTTTGATCAACTCACAGATATGCTTATTTTTTCTGCTTTTATTTTTTATGGTGCAACAGCCCTAGCAGTAATTTTAATGCGTAAGCGTTTACCGGATGAACCACGTTTTTACAAAGTATTTGCGTATCCTTTTACGCCTATTTTCTTTTTAATCTTTTGCACTTTATTAATTACCGTAACACTCCAGAATCAACCTAAAGAGGCATTATCTGGATTGGCATTAATTGCAACAGGAATTCCATTTTATTTTTTCTGGAAAAGAAATGAGGTTTAATATTTATTGAAAAGCGATTCCTATTTTTCTTTTAATGAGAATTTCAGTTATTTCCTTCAAAATTTCCGGATCATCAATAGTAGAAGGAATAGTATGTGGTGAACCATCGGCAATCATACGCATTGTTTTTCTTAATATTTTTCCACTCCTTGTTTTAGGTAACCTTTTAACAAGTATTGCGTTTCTAAAAAATGCGACTGCCCCAATTTGATCACGTACTAATTGGATTAATTCATTTTCTAATTCAATTTCTTCTTTAGGATGATTGTCTTTCAAAACAACTAATCCAATTGGGCGTTGACCTCTCAATTCATCCGCAATACCAATCACAGCACATTCAGCTATTGCAGGATGATGTGAAATAATTTCTTCCATTTCACCAGTACTCAATCGATGGCCTGAAACATTGATCACGTCATCAATTCTTCCCATAATATAGAAGTATCCTTCTTTATCTTTATGGCCACCATCTCCTGTTAAATAATATCCCGGAAAACGATAGAGATATGATTCCTTAAACCATTCATCGTTTTTCCAAAGTGTTTGCAGGCATCCAGGAGGCAATGGTAATTTTACTGCGATATAACCTTCTTCATGGTCATTAAAAATATTACTTCCATCATCCTCGAGTATTTGCACATCAAAACCGCAGATGGGTTTTCCAGCACTTCCTGCTATTGTGGGGGATTGATCTATGCCTTGCATCATACCCAACATAGGCCAGCCACTTTCGGTTTGCCACCAATGATCGATAACAGAAATATTCAACAAGTCATTAACCCAATGATATGTTGCAGGATCGCATCTTTCCCCGGCCAGAAACAAAGTTTTAAGATGGGATAAATTTTTATTTTTTAGCATTTCTCCATCCGGGTCTTCTTTCTTAATTGCCCTTATTGCAGTTGGTGCGGTAAACATAGATTTTACTTGATGTTCAGCAGCAACACGCCAAAATTCCCCAGCATTTGGAGTTCTAACTGGCTGCCTTCAAAAAGTATGGTGGTGCAGCCATGTATTAACGGACCGTATACTATATAACTATGACCAACAACCCAACCAAT
>CAIJZG010000038.1 GCA_903825065.1 uncultured Bacteroidota bacterium | reverse complement strand
GCACATACGATTCCTACAAATCCTGGTATCTATAAATACTATGACGGAAATGACACATTGCTATATGTAGGGAAAGCAAAAGATCTTCGTAAACGTGTTAGCTCCTATTTTTCAAAGACTTTTACCACTTATAAGACTCATGAATTGGTATTACGCATTCATAAGATTCAATTCACAATAGTTGATTCTGAGCAAGATGCTTTTTTATTAGAGAACTCTCTGATAAAAGAATACCAGCCTAAATACAATATCAATTTAAAGGACGACAAAACTTATCCATTTATCGTCATTAAAAAGGAGTCTTACCCAAGAGTATTTTTAACTAGAAATAAATTAAATGATGGCTCAGAATATTTAGGTCCCTTCACTTCTGCAGGAAATGTAAGGGAACTAATTTCATTTATTAAACAATTCATTCCCCTTAGAACTTGTAAGCTACCATTAACAGAATCAAATATTCAAAAGGGAAAGTTTAAGGTTTGCCTCGAATACCATTTAGGTAATTGTAAAGCCCCTTGTGTTGGTTTACAAAATGCAGCTGATTACGATGATGGGTTACAACAAATGCGCAATTTGTTGAAAGGAAATCTGAACCCAGTTATTTCGCATTTTAAAAAAGAAATGCAGCAAGCAGCTTCTGATATGGCATTCGAAAAAGCTGAACTGATTCGAAAAAAAATAGACCACTTAGAAAACTATGAGGCAAAATCGATTATCGTAAGCAAACATCTATCCAATCTTGATGTTTTCTCCATAGTAAGAGAAGCGCAATGGGGATATGTAAACTATTTGATGGTTCAGAATGGAACGATTGTTCAAACACATACAGTGCCTTTAGAAACTAAGCTCGAAGAAACAGATGAAGAAGTGTTGAGTTTTGCAATAGCAAACTTGCGATCTACATTTAATAGTTTATCTAACGAAATTATTGTTCCTCTTTCAATTGATTACCCAGATCCTCTTATTACCATTACCATCCCAAAAGCTGGAGACAAAAAAAAGTTACTCGAGCTCTCCGAAAAAAATGTTTACTATTTCAAGGAAGCATTGCACAGAAAACAATTATTGCATTTAGAGGGCAAAACAGATCATGAAAAGAAAAAAGTATTATATGAGCTACAAGATTATTTACAATTATCAGAAGTCCCTACGCATATAGAGTGTTTTGATAACAGTAATTTTCAAGGAAGTTTTCCTGTTTCTGCCATGATATGTTTCAAAGATGGGATGCCAAGTAAAAATGATTATCGACATTATAATGTAAAAACTGTTGTAGGAATCAATGATTTCGCAACTATGACAGAAGTCGTTTACAGACGATATAAGCGAGTATTAGAGGAATCCCTTCCAATTCCTCAACTTATAATTATTGATGGCGGCAAAGGGCAACTAAGCGCTGCTATGGAAAGTATTCACAAGTTGGGATTACATGGCAAAACAACAGTTGTTGGTTTGGCAAAAAATGAAGAAGAAATATTTTTCCCAGGAGATAGCAGCTCTATTAAAATACCCTGGGATAGTGATAGTTTAAAATTGGTTCGCAGAATAAGAGATGAAGTACATCGTTTTGGTATCACTTTTCATAGAAATCAGCGATCCAAAGGAAGTTTCAAAAACGAATTAGAAACCATCAATGGTATTGGAAAACAAACAGCAGAACAATTATTGAAACAGTTTAAATCTGTAAAGCATGTTAAGGAACAATCTCTTAGCAATTTAAGTAGTATTATCGGGCCTCAAAAAGCCGGATTAATTTTTTCTCATTACCATTCTGAAGAGTAGGCATAAAAAAGGGGCCAGGATGAACATCCAGCCCCGTTTTAAAATCCAATATCCTATGAAAAACCATAACCAAGTTAAGTAAACTATCGCATTAAAAAAAGAGAACTTGCAAGAAAAGTAGCATAAATTTTGAAAAAATCATAAAAAAAGAGGCAAAATTGCCTCTTTTTTAGAATTGTATACGATTTCAGGTTAGTAGGCCCAAAGATCCTGTTCGTAATTAAATATTTTCTCTTTGATATTTTGTCCTTCTAACAAACGCATCAATGGATCCTTAATTAATGCATTTAAATATTTATCCCCGGGGTTATTGATGGTAGATTTAATAACATAGGAAGAAAAATATCGACTTTCAAAAAGCTCTTCCCAAGACATCCTGCCCGCATAGTTTTTAGGATTATATACCTCATACTTTACTAATGATTTTCTCAAATCAGGATAATAGATCCAGAATAAAGTTCTAGGTTGAGATTTGCCAGCAACTACTTGTTTTGCAATTGGAGCAATCCCAATGATACGGCAAGTCATTTTGCTAGATTCTTTGTCAAAGATCCATTGCTCTTTAATTCGGAAAGTATATACTGAATCAGGACTGAATCGTGGTTTTCTGGTGATTACTTTTTCAATTGCACCGCTCATAGGATCTGCTACATCAACCGTATCTAAAGTTCCTGCTGTAAGATTAGCAATCTGATCTGATGTTAAAGGAGTTTTGAATAGATCGTTGTCAGGAGAAAAAGCAACTACACTATCATACTTAATGGCGTTTAACAGAATAGAAAAGAAACGCTGATCGCCATTATCATCTCTCCCAGGGTACATAAACCCTTGGTTCATTTTTTCATGTCCGTCGATTTCTTCCCATACAAACTGACTCCATACCTGATCATCCTCGCGGATATAATCATATTCGAGTGGTTTTCTATCTTTTGCTAATTGACGGTCAACTGCATAATTACTTCTTAAAGACACTTCTTGTTTTGTATCAAATCCACCAACGATTGTTGTATCGAATCTAACAGTTACAGCAGAATTATTTACTGGCGCCGGTGTATTAACTACCGGACTAGCATTTGGTCTCGAAGTATCCGGAGATACAGACCCTGCAGTATTATTCAAATATGCTGACTTAGTTCTTGTAGTTGGATTGGTAGCTGGTGCAGGAGTTGTTGCATTTTTTGTAGTACCTGTTTTATATTTTGATTGGGCATGCACCATAGCATGTAACCCAACAAAAAACACCAAACCGAATATTATTAATTTTCTCATACCCACATTTATTGAAGTGTAAACGAAATATTTTGATCTAATTGTCTATTCCCACCAGGTCCTTTTACTTTGATTTCATCAATCACAACTGTAGAACCGGGTTGACATCTTTTAAGTAATGCTTGAGCTTCTGCGTTAAAATAATATCCAGTTACTTCTGCAACTCCCAAACCATCATCAAAGCCTTTACCAGTGCAGATTAATGTAAACGAAGTAACCTCGTATTTAACTCCTTCGAAAACGAAATCTCTAAGTTCTGCTGCAACACCTCTTTGAACACGGAAAACGTTAGCAGCAATTGGTCCGCCAGCTTTTCCACCTACCGTTGCCAATGGATCTGGTACTCTTTTAATAGGTATGGTAATTTTCTGAGAGCTTTTCCCATCAGATGCAGTAACTATTGCGGAACCAAGGTTTGCGCAACTTACTAAATACTGACCAGGTCCTTCTTTTCTAGAACTCACACCATTCCCTTCAACAGATACATTTACTTTTTCATCGCCGCCGCCGCCAGTAACACTTAATGGATTTTCAAGTCCTTGATAAAATACACGTGTTTTATCGGTAGAAACTACTAATCCGGAAGGAACACCAACGGTATATCTTACTTCTTTATCAACTTTTGCAACTGTTCCATCAGGTTTAATAAAAGAAATACTTACCCTTTTTACTGCAGGACCAGAACCACTTACTGTGGTTTTATATTCAGCTGAACCATCTTCTTTCACTACAACATTTGCTCCATCGATAGAAATATTAGGTTTTGCTGCTTTACTAAATGCACCGATACCTGCTGTAATAACTAATTCTTCACCTGGCATCAAGTATTGAGAGTTTGTGCCTGCGAATGCTTGAAACTCATCATAAATCAATTCAACTTCTCCAATTTCTTTATGACAATATTCAACTACCTGAGCTTCACTATTTTTGATATCGTTTTGAAACTTACTTAAAATAGTGATTGCAGCAACAGTAGGTGTCATATGAAAATAGAGATACGCCATATCATCTTTCACAGCACTATTCTTTGTAGGAGGTGGAGTTAAATCTAAGGGTAAAGTTGGTCCTACTTCCTTAGCCACATCTGCATCAATAGCCAATAAATCTTCTTTATACTTTTTTAATTTATCGAATAATAACTTTCCCTTCCCTTTACCATTCGGTGCATTTTCTACTAACAATCGAGTAGCTGCTTCCAAATCGTCTTCTTTATAATCTTCAACACCATCAACTAATTTCAAACCTGATTCTTGCTTTAATTCAAGCTTTAAAGCTTCAATATAAGCATAGAGTTCATCTGATAAAACCTTTGCTTTTTGAGCTTTAGGCATCCAGATCTCAGCTTTTTCTTTAGTCTTAGGATCTTCTAGTTTTTTCTGAAAAGATTTGAAGATATCAACGTTCTTTTTCTCCACCATTGAACTAGCGGTATTCAAACTGTTATTTACAGTTTTGAATGCGTTCAAGATTTCGTTAGAAACATTCAGTGCCAATAATGCAGTAAGCACTAGGTACATCATGTTGATCATCTTCTGCCGCGGCTCCTTAGGTAATGACATGCTAACTTAAATTTAGAAATACAAATTTAGAATTGGTTCAGCTTACGCTTTTTATTTTCCTTGCATAGCAGTTAACATGCTGCCATATACCTGATTTAATTTTCCAAGGTTATTGGCAAGTGCTGCAATCTCTGCTTTTGCTTTGAGTGCATCATCTGCAGTGCCTGTCATTGCAGCTGAAGCTTGAGACAGTTTACCATAGAATTGATTCAATGCTTTCAGGTGATTATTACTCTCCTGTAATTCCAATTCGTATATTGTATTTAAAGATGTTAGGTTCTTATTCAAACCTTGCATTTGTTCGTGAAAACTTTTGGCAGATTCAGCAGCACCACTAAAGCCAGCTAATGAATGACTTGCATGTTGAGTTGCATCTTTAAATGCACCAACTGCAACTGCAGCATCTTTAGCTTTTGATGAAAAATCAGAAGTTGATTTTACAACATCGCCTATCTCACCAATATGTTCTACAGTTGTTCCCAATTTTTGAAAGCTATTACTCAACTTACTCAAGTTAGCTGGAGTAATTTCTGCTTCTTGCAACATTTTATCCAATTGCTTTAATGCAGGATTTCCAGTTTCAACAGGAGCCGGAGCATAAGCAGGGCCCATATCTGGAGGAGGCAAAATAGCATAAACTAAAAATATCAAAGCCTCGGTACTCAAACCGATTTTCAAGGCCCAGTCTGCCCATGACAAGTGCAAAATTTTTGCCATTGCACCAAAAATTACAACAGCAGCACCAACACATACTATTACGTTTACTGCTCGATTTACAGTAGGAGAAACACCTTGGGCCATAACGGTTATTTTTAAATATTAGTTAAAACGTTTTTTTTTAAGTCAGTATAATTATTGATTATACTTATAAATTTTCAGTGAACTATTTCAGTAATTATTTTCTAGTCTTAGGTGCTAAGTCGATTACGCAACGGAATCCAATATAAGATTTTGCAGAATCCTGATATTCAAAGTTTCTGGTACTTACTTGCAAGAAATATCCCACATCTTTCCAGCTTCCTCCGCGAATTACTTTACGCTTCATTCTTGGTGGATCAGAGTCTTTTGCATCAATTCGAACATCCGGACTCATATCACTAACAAAATTGTAAGCTCCTTCGTAGAAATAAGAATTTGTCCACTCGGCTACGTTACCAGCCATATTATATAAACCATAATCATTCGGCCAATATGCATCTGCACGAACTGTATAGAACCCTCCATCTTCAGCATAGTTTCCACGTCCTGGTTTGAAGTTGGCTAATAAGCAACCTTTTTTATTTCTTAAATAATAGTTACCCCAAGGATACATAGAATTGGTTCGAGCACCCCTTGCAGCATATTCCCATTCTGCTTCACTTGGCAATCTAAAATCACTTTCCACAGCTAATTTTTTCCTTTCTAAAAAGCTATTCAAGTAATGTGAACGCCAATGACAGAATGCAACTGCCTGCTTCCAGTTTACCCCTACTACTGGATAGTTTCCAAATGAAGGATGAGAAAAATATCTTTTTGTCATTGGTTCGTTATAAGAATAAGAGAAGTCTCTCATCCAAACCAATGTATCAGGATATACTTGTTGATCCCTTTTTACCATGAACTCTTTACGAGGATGCCCTGCATTTTCTCTTCTAGCAGCAGATTGCAAATCAAAATACTCAATTCTATAAACCAATTTCTCTGGATCAATCTCAGCCTTACCATATAATCTATTATCTGGAGCAAGATTCAATTCATTTAATTTTTCAATTGTATTTCTATCGTATTTGATGGTTGCCACTTTCCGTGGATCAACCGCCATGGTATCGTCGTCTTTATTTATGCCCTGTCCGAAAAGGATTTTAAAAGCTAATGAATCTCTGGTCCAAGTAACAAACTGACGATACTCGTTATTCGTAATTTCAGTAGCGTCCATCCAAAAACCTGGAATAGAAACTTGTCTATTACGAGTAGTCATGTTATAACTAATATCCTCATCACTGGGTCCCATATGAAATGTTCCCGGTGGGATATAAACCATGTGCAGCGGTCTATTCATGCTCTGTTTAGAAGCTGGAGCTAAACCATGCAACTGTCCATCATCTGGCATCGATGATTTTGTGTTATTACCTTTCTTGAAAAAGCAAGAACTCATGCTTAGTGAAAATGCCGCTAATAGTATTATAGTTAAGTACCCTTTCATTTGATCAGAATGATTTTTATGACAGTGACAAATATAAGTTTTTCATTGGCTCTAAACCTAAATTGAGATTTTGTTACCAATAAATTAAATCGTGTAGAAATCTACCTATGGGGGCTACTTTTTTGTACAAAAAAACATTTTCGGCATCAGATACCGTTGTCATCCTAAGCAAATTAGAACAAAATCTGTTACACATTTGCTAAAAAGTCAACAATATTATAAAAAGGCCTTAAACAGGTAAAATTCTTACAGATATAAAAAGCTACCGGAATAGCAGTTTCTCTATTTGCTAATAACGGGAAATTGCTGAAATTAGTTTCCCCAGACTGAAATATTTTATTAGGAATGTATTTTTTCATAACTGTTGGAAGATTTTTCTCAAAATCTCTTCCAGTTATGGCAATTTCCATTACTTCAAAACAGTATAATTGCAAAATTGAAGCCCATATTCCAAATGAACCTGGATATTTAATAGTATTCTCCTGCAATGTATTACTCAGCCTTTGTGCCAATAGTACCCATTCTCTCCTGTCAAAAACCTTTGACAGATAAAGCAAATTTGATGCCATAATGGAATTACCACTTGGAGTTGCCCCATCATAAATCTCCTTTTTACGAATAATTACGTCATTTTGCTGATCATGAGTAAAGTAAAAAAAGCCGGTTTC
>CAIJZG010000037.1 GCA_903825065.1 uncultured Bacteroidota bacterium | reverse complement strand
GGTTTTGAATTATTGAGCGACCAACCAATACCTGTAGACCATAGTAATGTACAGGAATTATTTACAACCATTAATTTATTACTTGATATACAAAAAAGCATTAACAGTGCAGAAATGGCTAAGCGTAAATTCAGGGATATTGCCGTAATTGGTGGATTAATATTTCAAGGATTTCCTGGAGAACACAAGAAAGCGAGGCACTTGCAATCATCCGCCTCTTTACTTTTTAAAGTATTTGAAGAATATGAGCCCAACAATATTTTATTACGACAGGCTTTTCGAGAATTAATGGAACAACAGATGGAAGAGGAAAGATTAAGAACAGCACTTGTAAGAATTTCGAATAGTGAAATAGTCTTGCACTTCCCAAAACAATTAACCCCATTAGCATTCCCTATTACAGTAGACGGATTAAATCGCAATAGTATTTCTACCGAAAAATTAGAGGATCGTGTTAGAAAAATGCAGCAACAATTAGACAAGAACTAATGCATTTTGCAGATAAATTTTTTATAAACAGATGACAGCCCCTTTAAGTTATACCATTCAAGAACAATTATTCTGGTTAACAACAGAAAGAGCTGTATTCTGGGAAAAGGAATCTGCACTAATTCTTTCAGATTTACATTTTGGGAAAACGGGTCATTTTAGAAAAAACGGGATTGGCGTACCCCATGCAGTTTATAAAGAAGACATTCAAAGAATGATAGATTTAATGAGCTTTTTTAAGCCCAAAAAAATGATTGCTGTGGGAGATCTTTTTCATAGTAAAGACAATTTAGAATTGGAATTATTTTCAAAGATCAGAGCCGATTTTTCAAAAATAGATTTCATACTTGTAAAAGGGAATCACGATGTGTTAGAAAATCAATGGTATATAAAAAATGAAATAGAAATTGCACATCAACATTATAGTTTAAAAGATTTCAACTTTATTCATGATCCCACAGATATTCCAGCAAATAATAATTCTTTTTATTTCTCGGGACATCTTCATCCAGCCATTACTATTTCGGGGATCGGCAAACAAAGTTTAAGCTTCCCCTGTTATTATTTTACAGATCATTCAGCTATACTCCCTGCATTTAGTAAATTTAGTGGCACAGCTAAAGTAAAAAAGAAAAAGACAAACCGGATTATTGCAATTGTAGAAAATAGCTTAATCGAAATCAAGAAATAGATGCTCATCATTTATTTTCTTGACTCAAATTTGTATTTATCCAAATACAAACCAATTAAGCCCTTGGTTTCCTTTGCAAAGTCAAATAATCGATGTAATAAATAAGCCGGATATTAAATTCATTACCATGAGGCTGTTGAAAAACTTGCGCAATATTTTGAGTATACCTATTATATAATTGTCCATTGATTGGAAAATCACTTCCCAAAGCATTTTTCCATCCTACTATCAACTTACTACCGTATTTAAAGTCCCAAGTATAAAACATATCCAAATTAAATACATTGAAATTTTGATCTTGTCCAGCTACAAATGCATGAGGAATATAATTACCATTAGGATCTGTAGTAAAGAAATTGCTGTATAAAACCTGACTCCAATAATGACGAGCACGCATAGTAAGATTCATCGTTGGTGTAAAATTATATATCGCATTTAAAATGTTGGAAATATTGGTGTTTTTACGCCGTCCTGCAACAGGCTCCCCATTCGGATCATTAAAAGCAAAGCCATATTGACCATGATCTTGTTCTTTGGTTAATTCCCAATCAAGACTGAAGTGTTCATTAAATCGATATCTCGGACCAAATAAAAAATTATGGTAAGAATCGTTAGGAAAATGAGGTGCTTCGGCATAGCTAATTCCGAAACGAACAAAAAGACTTTTCCTACTATCACTACTGCCACTCAAACCGGTGAGCCAATAGGGTTGACGTTTCAATACTTTACCTTCCGTACGCATTTCAAAATAATCTTTTTGCCAGTCAGGAACAAGAATACCCTTTAGAGTTAGATCCCAGAAATTATTGAAAAACCAAAAAGCACTTGCCTGATATTGGTTACTTGAATATTTAAATGGCGTTAATAAATAAACTGGCAAAACAGTAAGGGTATAATTTTGACTTAAGAATTTCTTGGTAGGGGTAAATACATAATATCCAATTTTACCTATCCCAGAAAATTCGTTAGGCGCCCTTAAAAAACCTAAGTCGTTTGGATCATATCGTCGTGATTCAATATTATTTGAAATACTATACTGCCAGTGGCCTCGTATTTTAGCGAACTTTAAATAATTGGCAAAACCATCATACTTGTCTATTCCTGTAATTGAACTATAGCGTGTATTCCATGCGAAATTATATCTGTTTGCACTATCAAATAAATTGATGTCCAATCCACTTACATTCGCATTTCTGGAGCCTCCTCTTCGCAAAACATTCGTATTTGTAAAGGTGATTGATGATCTACCTTTTAAAGCTTGATCTAAAACTATGATATTATAATTGGTTAAGGGCTCAGTTTCAATCTTGGTAACTTTTCCGGTAGTCTTATCCAATACTTGTGCATTCATTTGTGCTGCTACTGCATTGAAAATACCAATTCCCAGTTTGGATTTATTTCTGCCAGAAAACTTCGTGGCGTTATATAATTGTGTGATACCGGGATTTGATACAATTTGCATATTGGGAGTAGAATCTACCATGGCATTTACTGCCGAATAATTAGTGGGAGTGCCACCTACTCTTCTGCTATAAAACAAACCTGCCTTATTAAATAATTCAATTCCTTCTGTAAAAAAAGGTCTGTTTTCTTGAAATTGAACTTCATAAGGAGTAAGGTTTAATACTACATTATCAGAAACAACCTGACCAAAGTCTGGAATCAATGTGGCATCTAAGGTAAAGCTTTCATTAACCCCATATTTTACATCCATACCACCATTACGTAGAATAGTAGTTTTTGTAGTGCCATCAGCATAAGGAGTTGTTCTAACACCTGTTGTGATATATGGCAAGAAAGATAAACGAAGAGGAGGAATAATATTTTTAACAGCTGTAAGATTTCCAAACTGATTTACAAAACCATTTTGATTAGGATCAACGTTATTCCAAAAAGAACTCTCACTGTATCTTCTGGAATAACGTTGAAAATTAATACCCCAATCCTGAACTTCTTTTTTTGAGAATCTTAAAGCGGAATACGGAATTTTCATTTCAACACTCCAGCCATCTTTTTGTATAGATACCTTGCTTTCCCATACAGCATCCCAACTATAATCTGTAGGTAAACCAAACTGAGAAACTTTGTTAGCAACCAATCGGCCATCTGTTTGTACATTTCTAGCGGTAACCAAAAATTGATACCCGTTTTGATTATCATTATACGTATCAAAAAAAACACTAAAATAATCAATATCCTACCGCTGTTCTCCATCACGAGCAGTAAGTTGTTTACGAATTTTCTTAGGATCATCATAAAGGTACGCACCTACATAAATAGCCTGATCGCTATAAAGTATTCTAACAATTGTAGGATGCTTGGGAACAGCACCATAATTAGGACTATTCTCAATAAAACTGTCTGCAATTGCAGCTTGTTTCCAAACTGGTTCATCCAGAATTCCATCAATTTTAATTGGTGAGTTTATTTTAAACGCTTCTAAGCTTTTCTCCTGAGCAATAAGAGAATTAACCAAAAGAACAAAACAAATAATCGAAAATATTTTCTTCATAGTTAGTTTACAAAACTAAAGAAATGAGATTTAATCAATTATGAAAATGGATAAATGGTTTATTATTATAAAAAAAACAGCCTTAGAGGGCTGTTTTTAAAATGATTTGCTTTTATATTAATTAAATTTTTTCTTTAAAGTACTTACTTGTTCTTGTAAGTTATTTACCATCCCAGCGAGTTGATTTACATCCCAGCGAGGACCAAGGTTTGCTTTTTGTAAAATATATACGGCTTTCCATACTTCTAATACATCTTCAGAACTAACATAATATGGCTCATATTGAGGGTTATCGCTAATCATGGTAAGCTTGTCCTTAGTTCGATTATTTTTCATCACACGCTTATATACTACGCCTTCATTACGAGACAATACTACATAAGTGTTGCTGTTTTTCAATTCTTCCAGATCTTCTACTCTTTCACCCACAATCACACTTCCACTAGGAGTAGGTAACATACTGTCTCCCACTATTTCAAATGCGCGATATTGACCAGGGGCTAACATGGGTAGCGTAAAAGTATTGAGTTCATCAACAAATTCTGGATCTGCATAGCCAGCTAAATAACCCGCCGCGGCTTTTACAGGTACAAAACTAATAGATGCTACCTCTGCATCCATTTTCATCATCCTGCGTTTTTCTAGGTAATTTCCTCCACTAGAATCGGAAGCAAGATCCTTAAAAAGGAAATCTTCTAAGCTCAGTTTAAAGATATTACTAATAGACTCCATCACTTCCAGCCTGGGTTCTGCACGCTCTTCTTCATAAGCGCCTACTAATGAACGTTTGATTTTGAGCTTGTTTGCAAACTCTTCCTGTGTCCAACCACGCAACTTGCGTAGGTACTTTAAGTTTTTCCCTGCGTTTGACATAACTAATTGATTTAGCTGCAAAATACTAATATTTTTAGTTATTGCAAATTTTTTTTCACCCCCTTACTCTTATCTCTTCTCTCTTCACTTAACTTGCACCTATGTCGAAAGCAAAAAAAATCGCTGAGCCAATTATACTTATTACAAATGATGATGGTGTAACTGCCCCGGGAATAAAAGCCTTGACTGAGGCTATGAAAGGTTTGGGAAAAGTATATGTGGTGGCTCCAGATAAACCGCAAAGTGGAATGGGGCATGCTATTACTATTGGACACCCCCTTCGTTTGTCTAAACTACATGTTCTAGAAGGAGTAGAAACTTTTAGTTGTAGTGGCACTCCAGTTGATTGTGTAAAGTTGGCTGTTGATATAGTATTGCATCGTAAACCAGATATCTGTATTAGTGGCATCAACCATGGTGCAAACCATTCCATCAATGTAATATATTCAGGAACAATGTCAGCAGCTTTGGAAGCATCCATAGAAGGAATACCTAGTATAGGTTTTAGTTTATTGGATTATAGTATTGAAGCAGATTTTTCTGCAGCTAAAATATATGCAAGACAAATTGTAGAATTCGTTTTAAAAAACAAGCATCTCGACAAACATCTTTGTTTAAATGTAAATATTCCAGCAGTTGAAACAAAACTGATTAAAGGCATAAAAGTTTGTAAACAAGCTTATGCGAAGTACGAAGAAAAATTTGATGAAAGAAAAGATCCACACGGAAGAAGATATTATTGGCTTACAGGCGAATTTAAAAATTTTGACAAAGCAAAAGACACCGATGTATGGGCTTTAAAGAATAATTATGTGAGTGTCGTACCAGTTCAATTCGATCTAACACACTATGAATTGAAAACAAAGTTAGAAAAAAAATTAAGCTCCTAATGTTAAAAAAAGACGACCTGAAACTCGGTTTACTATTGGGTTTTGTAACACCAATCATTGGAATGTTTGTATATTATTTTATACAATTCCGATTATTTACGTTGAAAGAGTTTTTTACGGTAATGTTTGAACAGAAGTCATTGATGTCAGGTATAATCAGTATTTCACTTATAGCGAATGCAGTAGTTTTTACTATTTTCATTAATAAACAAATTGATAAAACTGCAAGAGGCATTTTTATTGCTACCTGCATTTATGCCTTAGTAGCATTAGGCGTTAAATGGTTTCTCTAAAGTTTTACCAGATATAAGTTGCAACAGCCCCAGCATCAAGACTTGTATTAGCCCAATGGCCTTTATATTTTATATTAAATATTTCAGCTTTAGCACCTTCATTTTCTACAATTAATACTGTATTGCCAAGTGGTGTTTTAAATGCAACATTTTGTAAATTTCCTATTACTCTACTTGCAATTTTAATAGAACCAGCAGGAACAAATTTAGAAGCTTGTGCGATGATATAAAATGCTACATTCTTGGAATAAGAATTTGAACTATTAATTGTTATGGCTCCCTTGCATTGAGTACATCCTCCATCTGTATGTGGCCCATATACAGCGTTGTTTGCAAGATTCCATTCCAAGGCAACTTTACTCCAATTATTCATTGAACCTATTAGCACATTTTTAATATGCCATTTAAAATCACCACCAAAATCACCTTCACTAGAAGTCCATTGCTCTGTAAAGTATAATCCTTTATCGGGATGAGCATTATGAACTGTTGTCAATGCATCGATGTTTCCTTCATACAAATGAAAAGCAGAACCTGCAATATATTTTCTAGCTACTGCATCATTTAAAATTGAAATAGGATATTCAGGTTTATTACAATTATGATCATAGATAATAATTTTTGTAGCAAGATTTGCTTTCTCAAAAGCAGGACCCAAATCATTTTTGATAAAATTAGCTTGTTCATTTGCTAACATTAATAAGCTTGGATTATTACCAGGATGCAATGGTTCATTCTGAGGTGTTATAGCATCTATTGGAATCCCCTCAGATTTCATTTGTTGTATATATTTTACAAAATAGTTGGCGTATACAGGATAATATTTTGTCTGTAAACTTCCTCCCTTTGTACTATTATTATTCTTCATCCAAACTGGTGGAGACCAAGGGCAAGCTAAAATTTTAATCTTGGGATTAATGAGTAAAATTTCTTTCAAAAGAGGTATTAGCCAATGTTTATCAGGACTAAGGCTAAATTTAGAAAGTGTAAGATCTGTTTCACCTAAAGTCATATCATCATAAGAAAAAACCGTTGAATCTAAATCTGAGGCACCTATACTTATCCTTAAATAACTAATTGCAATACCCGTTTCTTTTGTACCAAATAACTCTTGAAGCAATTGCTTTTTTACATCCGTATTTAATTGATTAATCACTTCGGCACTGCCCCCAGTTAAAGCAAAACCGAAACCTTCAATGGTTTGTGCTGTTTGCTTATCATCGATTTCAATTGTTTGATGAGTATTAACTTCATTTTTAAAACGCAATACCACATTTTGTTTTGCAAGCAAAATAGATTTATCAGACTTAGTTAACCAAAATTCAATATCAGTTGCAGTAGGAACAATTTCTTTTTGAGAGAACACTGTATTTGAAAATATAAAAAGAAATATGGATGCTAAAAATGTTTTCATCTTACTCAATAAATTATAAAAGGATATTAAAAACAACTATTTAGATAATATAATCAACGACAGGCCTACAATGTATAATAACAACATAATATTTAAGATAGGCTTTGTACCCTTTGGAGCTTGATCAAATTCTTTCCACACATAAATACCCCAAACTGCAGCAACAACAGTGGCTCCTTGCCCTAGTCCGTATGAGACGGCAGGACCTGCTTTACCAGATGCAATGATATTCAATGACATCCCAACACACCAAATGGCACCACCTAAAATTCCAACTAGATGATCTTTCAATTTACCAGAAAAATAAGTGCTGATTTTAATAGGTTCACCTGCAAATGGACGCCACATTTGTAACCCATTAAACAAGAAACTACTAAGCACAACACCAATTGCAAAAAACACCAAAGCGGTATAGGGAGTTAATTTACCAGACTCCGGCATATTAAAACTATGCACCATGGAATCAGCTACATATTTATAAAACAATCCCATTAAGCAACCACTTACCACAGATAATATTAATCCCTTTTGCGAAACTTTAGTAGTTGCATTAGATTGTAATTTTTGATAAGCTCTGGCGTTTAATATAATTGCAATAACAATTAACCCAACACCTACAAAAATTAATAAAGGGCTTCCTTGAGGGTTCCCAATATAATTTATGACTACTCCTAATACCAAAGCGATACCTATCCCAACTGGAAAAGCAACCGACATACCAGCTATTCCTATTGCTGCAACTAATAAGATATTTGCAAGATTAAATACTATTCCTCCAATAAAAGCAGATTGTATATTACTAGAATCTGCCTGATGCAAATCATTTAAAAAAGATCTTCCTTCTGCTCCATTGCTACCCAAAGTAAATGCCAACAAAATTGTTGTAATTAGTATTCCAATTCCATAATCCCAATAAAGCAATTCAAAACGCCATTCTTTAGTAGTCAGTTTTGTAGTGTTGGCCCATGAGCCCCAACAGAGCATTGTTACCATGCAAAGAATAATTGCCAAACTATAATTTTCTACAATAAACATGGAGGAATTTTTAAAATGTTATAGAATGAAATCTATTTACTAGAATATACGATAAGGTCTTTCACTTGAAGACTCGCGATCTTATCTGGATTTAAAATTTTTATTTTTACAGTATGTTTTCCTTGAGATAAATCAAAATTCGAATACAATTCATTTCTTCTTATTCTGAAGTTGTATGGCATATTGAATTGCTCTTTTTTCCCATCAACATCCATCTCCACTTTAAATGTGTAGTTCGTAGTTGTGCCCCATTCATTCGACATAGTTGAATGTATCACTAATCCATTTCCCTCAAATTCAAATTGATAATTATCATGTACTTCATCACTATTCCATCCCAAGGTTTTACGTTGAACAGGATGCATACCCGGAAAAGATTCTTCAAAAGCAACAGGCTTTGGTTGCTGATAAACAATGCTGATTTTATCTCCGTTAATACTTCCACCATTTCTTTGCAACATTTGTGAAGCGTGTTTGAAGCCTAATTCGTACATTCTATTCAAAGAAATATTAGTATACACAAAATTGCGATCTGCCACTTCCTTTAAATTGTTTTTCCAATAATCTGGTATCTTATCAAATCCCAACATCGCACCAAGAATTCCACCAGCACTTGAAGGATTACAATCAGCGTCTTGTCCACATCTGGTGGCAATCTCCACTGTTTTTCCAAAATCACCTTGCCCATATAATAACCCCATCAAAATATACGCACTATTTACTCTTGCACTGATATCAAATGGCATAAAAACACCTTCCGGACAGGCGATATCTTCTGTCCATTTTCTTTGAATTTCGAACCAAGATTTTTTCCAATCGTTTGGATTTTGTTGGTGCCATTTAATCACGTCTTCCATACACTGACGATATTTACTTTTAGCAGGAATTGATTTCAGCGCTTCAGAAACAATGAAATTAATATCATCACTTACAAAAGCAAGGCTATACATATTTGCAACATATACCCCACCATAATAACCTTCACCATAGTTCATAATATGACCAACCTTATCACATAACACGGAGGCTGAATTTCCCATACCTGGGTGCATCAAGCCCGCAAAATCTGATTCAATCTGAAAATCGATATCATCAGCATGTGGATTATTTTTCCAATAACCTGATGCAGGAGCTTTCATGCCATTTAAAATATTATAACGGCCAGTTTGGTTGGCATGCCATAAAGGATAAGGGGCATTTGCGAAAGCACTCGCGAATGAATCCACTGGTGCATCCACACCATATTTTTCAATGACGTCTACAAAACTCAAGTCCATATAAATATCATCATATAAACCTGGCTCTAAATCAAAATAACGTTTCACTTGTCCATCGGGCCAGGATATTTTTTGATAATCATTGATCATAGTTCCTAAATAATGAAACTCATAGGGACCACCATAAGTAACTCCAATGGTTTGACCAGCCCATCCACCTTTAATTTTATCCCTAATACTTGCAGCAGAAGTAGAAATGATTTGTTTATCAACTAATACTTTTTGCTTTTTCACTTGCGCAACTAAAGGCAAGGAACTTATTATGGCAACATACAAAAGATACTTTTTCATGGTTAGCATATTAATTATGTATTTCATTTCTATAAGGTACGGAGGATTGTGCGCCCATTCTGGTTACCGAAATCGAAGCAGCAGTTACTGCAAAACGGATTGCATCATCCCAATCTTTACCCTCAGTTAATGCAACTGTTAAAGCGCCGCAGAAAGTATCACCTGCAGCTGTGGTATCAATAGCAGTAACAATTGGTGCCGGAATCAAAATTTCTCGGGAAACTGATTTGAAAAATGCACCTTGCTTTCCAAGAGTAATAATCACATGTCTTACCCCTTTATCTAATAGTGCATCAGCCGCATTAGATGCAGATGCTAAATCAATTACTTGAATGCCTGTTAGGATACTCGCCTCAGATTCATTAGGCACCAGTAGAAATAATCCTTCAAGGATTGTTTGGCTTAATTGTTGAGCGGGTGCAGGATTTAGTATCACATTTGTGCCTTTAATATTGGCAGCATTTATAACAGCGGAAATTGTTTCGATAGGAGTTTCTAATTGCATTAAAATAAATGCCGTATCAGTCAAATCAGAAATTGAAGCCACATCCTTTTCATTCAATTTCGCATTAGCACCCGAAGCTACCACAATACTATTCTCACCTTCTGCATTTACAATAATCAAAGCGGTACCTGAGGGCGCAAAATCATCTATAAAAACATGACTCGTGTCAATATTTTCATTTGTCAATCCTTCTAAAGTTTGTTTTCCAAAAATGTCATTTCCAACTTTTGCAACAAATGCCACATTACCACCCAATCTTGCAGCAGCAACTGCCTGATTAGCTCCTTTACCTCCTGCATTCATAAAAAAATCTCCTCCTAATCTGGTTTCACCAGGCAATGGATGTTTGTCAATTTTAACAACCATATCTGTATTGGCACTACCAACAACGATGATCTTTTTCATATTGTATTAGTTGATCAATTCAAAACTATCTTTCAAACGAATATCTCTTGATGAAGATCCAATCATCAAATCAAAATCCCCTGGCTCAGCCACCCAATTCAATTGTTGGTTATAAAAAGATAGCTTTTGTTTGTCGATTTTGAATTGAATGGTTTTGCTTTCTCCTGATTTTAGGAAAATCTTTCTAAAGTCCTTCAGCTCTTCCACTGGACGAACAATGGAACCTACTCTATCCCGTAAGTATAATTGCACCACTTCATTACCATCATATTTTCCTGTATTGGAAATGGTTACAGACACTTCAATTGATTCAGACTGCTTAATCTTTTTCTTGCTCAATAGAAGTTTACTGTATTCGAAACTGGTATAACTTTTACCATACCCGAATTCATATTTCGGGAAAATTGAAAGGTCATTATATGAAGAATTATAAATTCTGTTTTCATCATTTGTAGCAGGGCGTCCAGTATTAAAATGACTATAGTAAATAGGAATTTGTCCACAGGTTTATTATTGGCTAAAGCCGTTTTCACCGGTACAAACGGTTTGTGGTCCTATAATTTTTGCTTCAGGTTTTTGAGAAAAGATAACCTGGTGGGTAATCGTGCTT
>CAIJZG010000036.1 GCA_903825065.1 uncultured Bacteroidota bacterium | reverse complement strand
TTTTTCGCATCCCCATTAACCCTTAACCCTGCA
Organism: uncultured Bacteroidota bacterium; assembly: GCA_903825065.1. Lineage (GTDB taxonomy): Bacteria > Bacteroidota > Bacteroidia > Chitinophagales > Chitinophagaceae > Sediminibacterium. The sequence continues at coordinate 4,420 of CAIJZG010000036.1, read as the reverse complement.
AATACTGGAAATTTCGATGGCAATTATCGTGTAATTTCAAATTACCGAAATCAATGGCCCTCTTTTAATAACGCATATAAAACATACACACTTTCTTTTGACGAACCCATTCTTGAAAAAAAAATCCCAAGCTATGATCGAATGGGTATTGGCATTGTAGCAATGAGCGATCGTTCGGGAAATGGATTACTTAGTGAAAATGATGTTGCTTTTTCCATTGCCTATAAAAAGAGCTTAGATGATCAAGGCTTTAGTTCCATTAGTGCAGGGCTGCAAGCCAGTTATATTAATTATCGTTTTAATCCTAGTTTAGCCTATTTCGAAGATCAATTAACAGCCGATGGATTTACAATGCCTTCTGCAGAATTATTATTAAATAGAAATTTATCGAAATCTTTTATAGACTTTCATGCAGGACTTATTTATTCATTATCTACTACAGAGTATAATCTATTTTATGTAGGCACTTCTTATTTTCACACTTTTTCACCTGCCATGCAGTTTAATACCACACAAAATAATTTAAGCCCGAGATTTAATATTCATGGTGGAGGCTATCTTCCGTTGAGTTATCATGCTACCATACATGGAAGTTTTCAATACCAACAAGAGCAAATTCAAAACGAGGTACTTCTGGGAGCAGTTTATAGTTATTATATGCAACCAAACCCAAGTCAATATGTTGAATTATATATAGGTTCTTGGATAAGACTTGGTGATGCCATCATTCCTTATGTAGCTATTGATTATAATAGAATTATGTTAGGTGTTTCTTATGATATAAATATTACGCAAAAAACAGAATCACAATATTTTAGAAGCGGTGAGATATCCTTAAGCTACAAGTTCAACAAATATGCAAATGGCAGATCAATAAAATGTCCAATATATTAATTCACTTTAACCATCGTATGCACTTGCTGTACGGTTAAGTTTTGAAAACGCACATAATATACTCCTGCCACTAAATTTGCTGTTTCAAATGGCACTCTATAATTTCCCGCAACAGGATATTCAATATCAACTAATACTTTAATAACCCTTCCCAATGCATCCATAATTTGTACAAGTGTATGGCCTCCTGCTGTTGTAAATTGAACGGTAGTGCTTGTTGTAAATGGATTGGGATAATTAGATACCAATAAATTTCCACTTTGATTAGGTGTTACAATTTTACAGGTAGCTGAATTCACAATTGGCAATAATTGAAAATTTTTCAGAAGTACCTGTTGTAAATCTGCTTCCTTAACACAAAGCCAATGTGTTAGCAGTGAAGCATACACACTCCTGAAATCATATTGAAATGGAACATTATCATTTACAGTAGCAGTAGTTGGTATATTAGGCGTATCTCCTAATACACCTGGTAATATATTATTTCCAAACAAAAACATTGGTGCCGCCGCACCATGATCAGTACCTCCACTTCCATTACTTTTGATACGCCTTCCAAATTCAGAAAATGTCATTCCAATTACCCTGTCTTCAATATTTAAAAACTTAAGATCATCCTGAAAAGCTTTTATCGCTTCACTTACACTCTTTAATAAATTGGCATGATTTCCGATACTAGTATCTTTGGAATCTGCCTGATTATAATGCGTATCAAAACCCCCATAAGACACCATATAAATTCGGGTCTTTAATCCACCCTTAATTAATCTTGCAACTATTTTTAATTGATCAGCTAAATTATTGGAACTAGGATAAGTTGATTGTTGCGTAACACTGGTAGCTGCAGCTTTAACAACAGTTGCATATTGCTGGGTTTGTTGCGACATGCTTCTAAGAAAAGCTAATTCTTTTCCTGCATAGGTATTAGGCACAGGATCTTGCAATCCATTTAATAAATTATAAAAACTATTAGGATTCGTAATACTCATGCCCATACTAACTGCAGGGCCTTGAAGTGATAACGATGTAACTGACCCTATTTGAATACTCAATGGATCCGTCATTGTACTATTCGGATATCCATTCGGAAAATTAGGATATTCGTAATTCAAATATCTTCCAGCCCACCCACTATCTAATTGCTGATTACTATCTGAAGCTGTCATCCAAATATCGGTTGACCTAAAATGCGAAAAGCTGGGAGTTGGATATCCCACACTATTAATAATTTTAAGTTTCCCTTCATTGAATAAAGTTTGCATCCCTGTCATCACTGGATGCAACCCAACTTTTTGAGTGCCTGTTAATGCTAATACTTTTGATTGTTCAATTGCTATATTCTTTCGTGCATTTACATAATTTCCATAAAATTCTAATGGTATTACGGTATTAACTCCATCGTTTCCACCTGTTAATTGTACCAGTACCAATACATGATCAGTTTCAGTTGTAGGCATCAACAATGAAGCCAATAATGGGGATGTAGAACCAAATGCCTTGATCGACATGCCATTAACAATGGAAGGCAATAGCATGCCTGCAGGTACGGTACTTTTTAAAAAATCTCTTCTCTTCATGAAATCGATTTCAATGGTGCTTGCAATTAGATTAACTGAAATTCAGAAAGATCCATACAATATTTTAAAAGGTCTCTCAACCTGTTTCTAACTAATGTAGTATTTGCGGTATTAGTAGGCTGACTCACATAAGTATTCCAGATATCAGTCCAATATCCATCAGTAGTTTGTCCACCCAATAAGATGTCTTTCTTGATTTGAGCCTTAGAAGTATCAGTAATATCGATCCGATACAAATATTTCAAAACATCATTCAATAAAATATTCGGATCACCCGGATTGCTTAATGTTTGGGCAAATGCAATTCCATCAACAACAATTTTTTTTCCATTAAAAGTGTACCCGTTCGTACACAAATAATCTGTGAACTGTGCTCTTTTAGGATAGGTATCACTGTTGATCCAAATTTCGTAAAACTGTGGAGTTTGATAATAAGCTTTCCAGCCACTTACATCGGGTGGATCACCAATATCCTGTTGCATATTTGCCACAGAATTAACTAAGAAATTCCATAAGCCATAGTTGCTTATATAATCCGTATTGGGTTGAAATTGAATATTTAATTCCCTACACATCCCAACAACCAGATCAACCGGGCTTTTAATTTGTGCACCCATTATAGCAGGATCAAAAAAATGTTCACTACTCAACAATGCAGATAATACTGGCTTTAATTCATAATTATTAGTTCTGAAAATAGTTGCTAATGGGGTAATGATATTGGCTTCTATAGCTGCATCGATTTCGTAATACACAAACCAACGATAGATCCTTCTACAAATATATTTGGCCACTTCATTTGTAGCAAAAATCATATCCAACAAATCGCTGATCTCTAAATCACCCGCAGTGGCACCAGTTCTCCCTGCTATTGCAGTATTTTGATAAAAAGCAGAAAACTGTTTTGTAGTGGTATCATGTCGAGAAGCTGTAAAATAAGAACTGAATTTGGTGTTATCGATTCTCCATCCCGTTAATACTTTTGCTGCCATTTTTACATCGGTCTCAGTGTATTGTGAATCTGGTCCTTTCCCACAACAAAAAAGTTCTTGTAACTCTCTCCCATAATTTTCATCAGGTGCAGCAGCCGTATTTGCTTGTCCATTTAAAAACACCAACATTCCTGGATCAAGGGTAATGGCTTTCGTTAAAGTCTTAAAATTTCCCAGTGCATTTGCCCTTAAAAGTGCATGGTGATTATACACATAATTTCCATTTTCAATCGTATTAGTAGTTGTTGAAAAATGATTGTGTAAAAAAAGAGTCATCTTCTCTCTCACACTTCTATCCTGATTAATCATCAGTCCCATCCACCATTTTTTAAAAGCTACTCTTCTATAATATTGTACTGTCCCATCTGAATTCACATCATTCACCCAGGTATCTCCAAGGGCAATAGCCGTATCGGGTTGAGTAACTGTTGCATCCAGTTTATAATCTTTTATAGGTGGAGGAGGCAATGGTGCTACTGGATTTAATAGCTCATTGATAGTATCAGTTACAGTCTTTGTAGTGAAATAATCCACATCCTGCTTGGTTGCTCCAAACATGGTTCGTTTCAGCAAATGAATAATTTCATTTGCTGTCCACTGACCAGCGTATGGATTTAACCCACTAAAACTCTTTGAACTCAGGTTTGATCCTGTTGTTTCCATAGATTGATTTTAAAGTCTATTCACCTATCTAAAATAATAGAGCCCAATAACCTGTATTTTGTTACTTACTTTTGAAAAAAAAGTTGGATAAACATAAATAGAACTACTGTAATTCCAGTTTTGGACGGTCGGGGATAACAAAAGATTAATCTGAAAATAAAAAAATTCCGTCAATTTTAAATTGACGGAATTACTATTTCTCTATTATTTAACTAAAATAAATTACTCCCAGATTTCTTCTTTCCCTTGTAACCAAAGCTTTACAGCTTCAGTAGTTACTGATTTAGGGCGCTC
>CAIJZG010000035.1 GCA_903825065.1 uncultured Bacteroidota bacterium | reverse complement strand
CCGATCTGGTAAATATTTGCGTATATCTATTAGTAATGATTGCCAATTGTTATCACTACCAAAAAATGTTCGACTATCTCTATATGCTGCATCGATGAACCATCCGTTTTTGGGATTGATCTGATTCAAACGATTGTCATAAAGTAATTTCAAAGCGATACTAGAAGCTAGCTCTGTCTTACCAAGCTGCCTATTGATTAAATTATTTAATCTTCTTGTAACAGAATCAACTACTATAATATTCCAGTTTTTATCAAAATAGATACCGGCACCCACAAAAAGATTTTTTGCAACTGATTTCAAAATTGTTTCGTGCAGTTTAATTCCGTAAAAGGCAATTTGGTGACCTTTATTTGGATTTGATCTTCCACCTAATCCATAGATGTTTGAGGGATAATCTATGTATCGATTGTCGGATATAAAATTGTATTTATTGTCTTTTGTCCAAATATTAATTGTTAATGGAGCCAATATTTGATCATATTGTGTATATGTTACGCTGGTTGAAATACTAGATAATTTCTCGTTAGCTGCTGTGTCATTGAAATAAGCAATATTGGCGCTTAAGATACCTGCAAAACCAGTTTGCAGCGAATATCCAGCAGCAGGTATGAAACTAATTTGTTTTTTAATTTTATTTTCTAGTGTATCATTTGGATGTAATATTTTATGATTATCCTTCTTATTAGCTCTTCTCAAAATATCGCTGAAATCCTTTTCAGCAAACATTTTCGCAGGAACCGCTTTATTGGTTTGCATAGAGTCAAGCTGTGCTGCTATTGGCCCAGCCAAAAGAAAACTTAGCAGTATCAATAAATAGGTTTTTAATTTCATTCAGTTTGTTTAATACGAATCTTTACTACTTTTTAAAAGCACTACATATCACTTAGAATCTTCTTATAACTTGTAACAATTCCTTTAATCAAAGAAGAGCTAAATCCCTGGTGCTCCATTTCATTTAATCCCGCAATAGTACATCCCTTTGGAGTAGTAACTTTATCAATCTCCTGTTCTGGATGAGTATTCTTCTGTAACAATAATTCAGCTGCTCCCTTAACAGTTTGTGCGGCAATTAAAGAGGCAATTTTAGCACTAAATCCAATTTCTATTCCGCCCTGAATATTAGCCCTTATATAACGCATCGCATAAGCAGTTCCACAAGCACCTAAAACTGTTGCTGCATCCATTAATTTTTCTTCAATTAAAACAGACTTTCCAAGCTGATTAAATAATTCAGACACAAAAGATGTTTGTTCAATTGAAGCATTAACGGAGCAGATGCAAGTCATACTTTCTTGAATTGCAATTGCAGTATTGGGCATAGCTCTAAAAATTGGAAAATCCATTCCTACAATCTCCTGAATATCTTTAACCCATACTCCTGTAACTACGCTAATCAAACAGTGTTTAGATGGATCCAATTCCGGTTGTATTAGCGCCAGCACTTCTTTAACTTGAAAAGGCTTAATTGCTAAAATGATCCAACTAGCGTTCTTAACGGCTGCTAAATTATTATCACTTATGTTGACTCCTCTTTCTGCTAATGGTTTAAGCGTTTCAATATTTCTTTTAGTTACTATTAATGCTTCTGGCAAAACAAATCCACTATTAATGAGTCCTTCTGCAATTGCAGTACCCAAATTTCCACCCCCGATAATTGCAATTTTTTTGTTCATGGCTTTAAAGATTGATAAACAAATGCCCAAAAGAAATCAGGACAAATATTCTTACATATATTTCAAGGTTTTTAAATAATTACGAACATAATCATCAACCCCTTCTTCCAAAGTATAGAAATGATTCAAATACCCTGCATTTTGCAGCTTTTGCATATTTGCTTCCGTAAAATATTGGTAGGTTTCTCTGATATCTTCTGGCATATCAATGAATTCAATATTTGGTTCCAAATCAAGTCCTTTAAAACTGGCAGCTGCTAAATCATAAAACGATCTAGCTTTTCCAGTACCTAAATTATAGAGACCATTATTAGCAATTTGCCAATTATTACTTAGCATAGTTTCTCCTATCCAATCAATCACTTTAACTACATCTTTCACGTAAATAAAATCTCTGAGTTGTTGGCCATCTTTGAAATCAACACGATGACTTTTAAATAATTTAACAACCCCATTATTCTTTATCTGATTCACTGAATGCCAAATCACACTAGCCATTCTTCCTTTATGATATTCGTTTGGACCGAAGACATTAAAGAATTTTAATCCCGTCCAAAAAACGGGGGTATTATTTTGATGCAATGCCCATTTATCAAATTCATTTTTGCTAACACCGTATGGATTCAATGGCTTTAATTTGTCGACCACTTCATGATCGTCGTTATAACCGAATTCACCAGCTCCATAAGTGGCTGCAGAAGAAGCATAGATTAAAGGAATTTGATGTGCAACTGAATAATTCCAGATAGATTTCGAGTAGGCTACATTAAGAGTCTCATGTATACTGTAATTAAATTCAGTAGTATCTGTTCTAGCCCCTAAATGTATTATCAGATCAATTTTTGGTTTGTTTAAATCTAACCAATCAAAAAAAGAATGACGTTCAAGAATTTCCAAATAGTTTTTGTCTTCCCAATTTTTTCTTTTTCCTTCAATACCAAAATCATCTACTAACAAAAGATTATTATACCCTTTAGAGTTGAGCGATCTTATCATACAAGAGCCAATAAAGCCTGCCGCACCTGTAACTACAATTGTTGCTGATTGATGCATTTAGTTCAGGAGTTTTTCAATGGCAGTATCATACTTTAATTTCCAATTGCTGATATTTCCCCAATCTGCTCCGTTTACATTTATTGATCCCGCGCTAACAGTTCCTAGTTCAGTAGTTGTAATGCCTGCATTTTTTGCATTTTGTAATAGTGTTGAAAGATTATCTTTTGAAACAGATACCACAACCCTACTTTGCGCTTCTCCAAACCAATAAGCATCTTTTCTAGCAGGTTCTTTTGCGTTAACAATAAATCCAAGATCATTTGTAAATCCGGATTCTAAAAGCGTAATAGCCAAACCGCCTTCACTGATATCATGGGCACTTTGAATCAGTCTATCTTTTATAATTGCTGATACAAATGCTTGCACATTATATTCGTGATCCAAATCAAAATCAGGAGCAGGAGAAAATTCCACTGATTTTAATTTGTGCAAATATTCGGAGGAGTTAATATCATTTTTTTGATCTCCGATTAATACGATAATATCACCTTCATTTTTGAAATTGAGTGTCATTCGATTTTCAAAATCGTCCAATATTCCAACCATACCAATGGTAGGTGTTGGATAAACAGGACCATCAGGATTTTGATTATAAAAACTTACGTTACCACCAGTTACCGGTGTTTTGAATTTCTTACATGCGTCACCCATACCAGTAACGGCTTTGACAAATTGATAATACACTTCCGGGTCGTAGGGATTGCCAAAATTTAAGCAGTTGGTAACACCAATGGGTTCTCCACCGCTGCAAACAATATTTCTTGCAGCTTCTGCAACAGCAATCATTCCCCCTTTATAAGGATCAGCAAAAACATATTTACTGTTACAATCAACAGTCATGGCTAATGCTTTCCCAGTTCCTTTTGCTAAAACAATTGAGGCGTCACTGGGAGCGTTTGTGGAGGTGTTTCCAGCTCCAACCATGCTATCGTATTGGGTATAAATCCATCGCTTTGATGCGATATTAGGTATTTGAATTAATTGTTCTGCAACAGCCTTGATATCAATGGCATCTTCAATACTTTTAGGATCAAAAGCTTTGATTTTTTCGAAATATTTTGGTTCTGTATATTCTCTGGTATATTGAGGAGCTCCACCACCAAGCACTAATTCGTAAGCAGGAATTTCTGCTTCCAATTCACCGTGCATATAGAATTTTAATAAGCCATCTCCAGTAACTTCTCCAATTTTACTACAGCTTAGATCCCATTTATCAAAGACTGCTAAAACTGCCGCTTCTTTTCCTTTTTCCACAACGATCAACATTCTTTCCTGGCTTTCACTTAATAATAATTCCCATGCCTTCATGTTTTGTTGGCGAGTAGGAACTTTATCTAAATCGATTCGCATTCCAACCCCACCCTTTGCACTCATTTCTGCAGTAGAACAAATGATTCCAGCTGCACCCATATCCTGCATACCTATAATTGCTTTTGTGTCAATCACTTCCAAACAGGCTTCTAATAATTTCTTTTCCTGAAATGGATCTCCAACCTGAACTGCAGGCAATTCTTCTGTACTCTCAGCCGTAATTTCTGCCGATGCAAAACTTGCACCGCCAATACCATCTTTACCAGTGGCACTACCTACAAAAAATACGGGGTTGCCAATACCTGCTGCAGTAGCACTAATCATTTTATTTGATTGCATAATACCTACACTCATCGCATTCACCAATGGATTGGTATGATAGCAATTCTCGAAATAAACTTCACCACCAACAGTTGGAACACCGAAACAGTTTCCATAATGTCCAATACCATGAACTATCCCAGCAAGCAAGCGTTTCGTTTTATTATCTTCAATATTTCCAAAACGCAAACTATTCAATGAGGCAATAGGTCGGGCCCCCATTGTAAAAATATCTCGCTGTATACCACCAACACCTGTAGCAGCACCTTGAAATGGTTCAATCGCACTGGGATGATTATGGCTTTCAATTTTGAATACAACACCAAAACCATTCCCCATATCCATAAGTCCCGCATTTTCTTCACCAGCAGCTACTAACATCCTTCCCCCGTCACGCGGGAGGGTTTTTAACCATTTGATACTGTTTTTATAACTACAATGTTCACTCCACATTCCACTGAAAGCACATAGTTCAGTAAAATTTGGGGTACGACCTAGTTTCTGTTTAATCAGTTCGAATTCCGATTCTGTGAGTCTTAGTTGCTTGGCTGTGTTGACAGTAATTTCCATTATCGTTACTTAATCTTTAAATAAGCTGCGAAGGTACAAAACTGTAGCCTAAGCGAAATGCTGAATTTCCAACAATTAGTTCATAAAATGCAAGTCTTTAGCTCCATGGCCCATAAATTCTATTTTAT
>CAIJZG010000034.1 GCA_903825065.1 uncultured Bacteroidota bacterium | reverse complement strand
TAAATTCATTTACATTTAAATTATTGATTTTGCTATTTGCCGTTTTTAATGGAATAATTCTAATTTCTGTTCTTGATGGAGAAATTTCGTTTATCCAAACTCTTCTAGATTCATCATCGGTTCCTACTCTATCTCTTACAAAATTTACATTTAATTTATAAATTCCATTTACAAATCCTAAATCATTTAATAATTTTTGTGCATCAATTACTAATTCTTTTTGACCACCTTGATTTGTTACAAGATATAAATAATTTTTAATATCTCCTGTCTTTATATATGCAACTAGATTTCCGTTTTGTTGTGGAAGTAGTATATTGTTTATATCATAAACCGAAACTTCCATAACATCGTATTTACATTCACCAAAATCGGTATCATCTATTTGATTTTGAGAAACTATAAATAAATCTTCTGGTTGAAGAAATTCACCTTTATTTTGTAAATTAGCTGCTAATTCTGTAAAGTTACTATATTGTTTAATACTCATAATTTATTATATTAATAAGAACCTGGGAACATTTTATCAAATGATGCATCGTATGTTTTATCCTTTACACTATTATCATTTCTAGTAACTGATATTTTCACCGAACCACCTTTATAACTTGCACTATGACTATACCCCCATTTTCCACTTTTACTATCTACATTTCCTGCAGCCCCTTCATTTATATTCATAGTAATATCTTTTTGCGCACCAGCTTCTAATGTAAAATTACTTTCCGATGGATAAAACCAATTCATATCTTGAGTAGCTGATATTTGTATAGATACTTTTATTGGTGATTTATCATTATTTGTAAAATTAACAGACTTACCATTTATCCATTTGTTACCACCACTTCCGTTTATTTTACCAAAGAAAGGATTATCTGTTTGATTACTTTTGTCAATTTTTACAATACACACTTCATTGATAACATCAGCACCTGCAGCCATTGCTTGTGCTTGTGTACCTTGTTGAATTGCCTGTTGTTGTTGAACTGCACCTAATTGTGCCTGTAAACCTTCGATTATTGAATTTAAAGAATCGATTTGTTTTATCAATGCCTGTATTTGTGATTTAAATCCAGTATTTTGAGCTTGTAAAGATGCTCTTAATATCGATTCATCTACTGATTTTTGTAATGAAGTTGCAATTTGTGTTGCAAACTGATTTACACTATTACCAACTGTCGTTAATTGATTTACAACAACATCGTTAGTTTGTTCAATTGATAACTCTTTATTTATTTCAGCTTGAACTTGTGTTTGTAAATCTAATATTTGTGAATTTAAATTATTTATCGTAAGATTTAATCTATCTACTTGATTTCTCAAATCCAATGATGTAGAAACCTCAGTATCATATAAAGGTTTTGGAACTAAATTTAAAGTGGGTGTTGGAATATTCGGAGCTAATTCTTTTACATTAACATCTACTGCTTTTATTAATTCTGTATTATCGTATTTTTCTTTTGTTAAACTTTTAAATATTAACGATGATGCTACATTCGTATCATCAACAACCGTAACATTATAATCATTTTTTACCATAGCAGCAGAACCCGAAATATTCAAAATATCGTTTAATTTTTTTTGTTTTTCTTGTTCTATTTGTTGGGCAATAGCTTCTAAATTTGTTGTAACATTACTCATATTAAACTATTTCAAATATTAATTTATCATCTATTATAGTTACCGAACCATCAACATCTACAATCTTTAATTTTAATTTATATTCTCTACCAAATGGTAATGTGTTTAAATTAAGTTTAAAATAATTACTTATGGAATCACAACTCAATTGACTATGAACGCCAAATCCAACTATAATATCTCCAGTTACATAATCTTCCAATTGATAATAAGAAGTTGTTGGTAAATATTTACTTTGGTCATATGCAAACACCGTTCCAAATGATTTTAATGGAAACATATCTCTACCTTTAACTCTAATAGTAATAATAGAATTTTGTGCATATTTTGTTTTAAGATTTGTTGGAACTACCTTATAATCATAATCAGCGGAACCAGTTACAGTTAATAAACTACCGGTATTGATTGTTGCATCATTGAAAGATAATTCTAATTTAGGTTCATATATGGTATTTGTTTCTTTTGAAAAGAATTTTAAAACACCATAATCTAAATTATCTGCTTCATTTGTTAATCCATGATGAATTATAAATCCATTATTAGGAATAGAACCACTTAACCAATTATTTACAATACCAGTAACATCTATTCTAACATCATCCGGTTCATAATTAAACGATTGTGATGCCATCGAAGCAGTATACCATGTACCACCTTCTGCATTTGCAGAACCTGTTGTACCCGGTACAAATGTTGCACTACCACCTTGTGTATTATCCTGCCAAGTATTAATACCATCTCTATATATCCAACTAATACCATCTGATGTTATGTTATCAAATTTAGTACCAGTACCCATTATCCAACTTTGAGAAACTGCGTTTGTATAGATTGTATATTGTAAAGGTATTTCGGATGCATTAGCTGATTTTAAATTTAAATGTGCATACCAACTTCCTGTTATTTGAGAAATTGATGTTGATATTGCATTCATTTCAAATTTAATAAATGTTCTAGCTATATCCTTAGTAGAACCATAATAAAGTTTACCTACTTCTAATATTTCATCTCTACCTGCGTTTTGTTCAGGTTGTTGTAAATATACACTCGCGTCATATGATGATGTATAAAATATATGCATTATAAAGCCCTCCCTTTGATGTCTTTTGTAGGATACTTAACTTCAAAAACACATGGGTCTAAAGATGGGTATATTATCTTTCCCTGTGTTGCTTGAGATATATTGTATCTGTTTGGTGAATATGTGCCATCTCCTGCACATAAATTGGATATAACAACCGATGGTACACTCATTACACCTTCTATATTAGCCAAAGTTAATTCTATTTCAGAAATGTTTATTGGTTTATTAAATGTCCATTTATCTATATTAAAATAATCTTGTAATGCTTTTAAACAATTTGCAATTACTTCTGATTTATTAAAATTTGAATAACAGGTGATTTCAAAATCAACACCAATGTTTACAACAAATCCATCT
>CAIJZG010000033.1 GCA_903825065.1 uncultured Bacteroidota bacterium | reverse complement strand
TCAATTAGATTTTTAACTTTTAAAAACATAGGTAATGCTCTTCTATAATGCGCAATTGAAATTTTTATTCCAGATTGTTCTGCGTAATCCCTCATTCTATTACAAGATGCAACATCTAAAGCCATTGGTTTTTCTACGTAAACTGGTTTACCAGCTTGCATTGCAGCGATGGCATATTCTTCGTGATATTTAGGAGGCGTAGCAATATATATTGCAGAAATGGAAGGATCGTTAATGAGATCCATTGCCTGGTTAGTCCATTTAGGTACTTGATGTCTTTGAGCATAATCCTTTGCTTTTTCTAAATCTCTGCGCATGACTCCTACTAATGATGAATTAGCAACTTTATTAAAAGCCGGACCACTTTTAAATTCAGTTACATTACCACATCCAATAATGCCCCAACTCACCATATTATTTGGAACTTCTAATTTAATTGTACTCATATCAAAGTTTCTATTTCAAACATACATCCAATTATTAGAAATAGGTAACGTATCATTTTCGAACTTCGAAAAATCTATAATGCGTACCTTAGGTCTTTCCAAAGAAGATAATATGAGAATAATATTAATTATTGCATTTTTTGCTATGTCCTTTTTTAACCTGCATGCACAATTACGAACAACCAATTTTATAGAAGATAATGCTTCTGTTCCTAGAGATCATCAGCTTGATTTTACTAAAATAAAAGTAGCCTTGTCTTTCGATGCTCCAAAAGGAATCGTTATTGGGAAAGTTAACTATCAGTTTAATTCTCTCAGACCATCGGTTACTTCCTTTTTTCTTGATGGTATAAAAATGCAAGTGAAGGAAATTACATTGAATGGGAAAACGGTACAATACAAAACAGATAGTGCTGGTATCACAGTCATGCCAAACGAACCCTTGGTTTGGAATGCATTATATGAGATGAATGTATCTTATGAAGCAAAACCAAGAGTGGGTTTATATTTTATTGGGTGGAATGATAAAAACAATTTAAGTAGAAAACAAATTTGGAGTCAGGGCGAACAAATTGATAATAGAAATTGGATTCCAATGTATGATGAGCGAAATGATAAATTGCTCACTGAAATGAATGTTACATTCGATAAGGCGTATAAAGTATTATCGAATGGGAAACTAATTGATAAGCTGGAAAATGCAGATGGAACTATTACCTGGAATTATGCGATGAGCCATCCACATTCTCCTTATTTGATAATGTTGGGTATTGGTAAATACGATATTAAAGAAACACATTCTGGCTCAGGTGTTCCAATGCATCTATATTATTATCCCGAGTGGAAAGAACGTGTAGAGCCTGTTTATCAGCATAGTGAAGAAATGGTTGATTTTTTTGAAAAAGAAATTGGCTTTAAATATCCCTGGGAATCTTATTCGCAAATTCCGGTACAAGACTATATGTTCGGGGCAATGGAAAATACAACGGCTACTATTTATGGAGATTTTTATGCTGTTGATAGTAGAGGATTGATTGATAGAAATTATGTGGCTGTTAATGCTCATGAGTTAGCACATCAATGGTTCGGAGATTGTGTAACTGCATTAAGTGATGCGCATCAATGGCTTCAGGAGAGTTTCGCAACTTATTATAATCAGATGTTTGAAAGAGAAGTATTTGGAGAAGATTATTTTAATTGGTCTCGAAGAGGCGCACAAAATGCATCTATTGATGAATCGGTAAAAAACAAATTTGCAGTTGCGCATAGTGAGGGTGGCGGAAATCGTGTTTATGGAAAGGGTGCATATGTTTTGAACATGTTGAAAAAAGTTGTTGGCGGAAGAGAAATGTACAATAAAGCCATTAAGCATTATTTAGAAAAACATGCTTACCAAAATGTTGATACACATGATTTACTGATTGCATTTGAAGAAACTACGGGTATGCAATTAGATTGGTTTTGGACAGAATGGCTAAATAGAGGAGGGGAACCTAATTATCATATCAGCTATTCTGCTAATGGAAATAATACAACACTAGTTATCAAACAAGTGCAAGCATTAACTGATGTTACAGGGTATAAAAATGGGTTATTTAAAATGCCTATTTGGATTGAAGTGTTTTATAAAGATGGAACTAATTTCAAAAAACAGTATACTATTCAAGAGCAAACAGAAATTCTTGATATTCAAAACCCTGATTCAAAAAAGATTGATTATATACTGTTCGATTCTGGTAATGAAATAATGAAGTCAGTTAGTTTTGATAAGCCCTTTGAAATGTTAGCATCGCAGGCTATTAATTCTGATAATATGTTGGATCGCTACGATGCGATTTATGCAATGAGGGGAATCGATGTAGAAAAAAAGAGATCTGTTTTGCAAAAAGCTTTTCGAAACGAAAAATTTTATGCTGTTAGAACTGAAGTTATTAATCAATTAGCGAATGATGTGCAAAGTATTCCTTTAATAAAAGATGCACTGGTAGATAAAGACGTGGCAGTACGAAAGGCAGCTTTAAAAAATGTTAATCCAATGAATTCGGGATTAGTTACAGAGTTTGAAAGATTACTGACAGATTCTTCTTATGATATTGTTGAAGCAGCACTTCAAAAGTTAACCGCACTTAATTCAATTAAAACAGCAAGCTATCTAAATCTTACCAAAAATGTAGAAGGTAATTTGGGTAAACATATAAAAGTTCGTTGGCTTGAAATATCCTATTTGTATACGGGTAATAAGCAATTTGCGGAGGATGTAGTAAACCTTACAAGTAGTTCTTATGAATTTAGAACAAGAGGAAATGCGTTTGCTGCTCTTAAGCGAATGGATTATTTTAATGAGCATCTAACTAAGAATTTAATAGATGGATTAATGAGTGCGAATGTTAGATTGAGTGGGCCTGCTAATGATTTACTCAAGTATTTCTATGGGCAGAATCAACACAAAAAAGAAATCAGTACCTATATTGCTTCTCAAGAATGGCTGCCTTGGCAGAAAGCAATTTTAAATGCAAATGGATATTAAAGTTTAAAAATTTTACTATTATACAAGTAAAAATCAAGTTGGCTAAAACTATTGCTTAACCAACTTGATTTTTTGTTTAAAATTTACTTTTTCAAATAACCCAGATTGATCATAAACACCTGAGTTTATTTTGTTATAACCACCGCTGCCACGTCCACCACGTCCACCACCACTACTAAAACTTGATCTTGTGCTTGACATGCTATTTGCGCCTTTTGGTTTTTCAATAGCGTTGATAGTTAAGTCAAGCGTAATAACCTCATTAAGTTGGATCAAACTTTCTGCC
>CAIJZG010000032.1 GCA_903825065.1 uncultured Bacteroidota bacterium | reverse complement strand
TTGTTTTACCTGATCCTGGGGAACTCACTAAATTTATGGCAAGTATATTTCTTCCTTCAAAAAAACCTCTATTTCTTGCTGCCAATAAATTGTTTTCTTGCAAGATATCCTGTTCAACATCAACAATGGTCTTGCCATTTTTTGATGAGTTTTCATGGCTATGCCCATGATGGTGTTCGTGGTGAGAAGTGGGTCCACACCCGCAGGTTGCACACATATAAATCTATTTATTTCTTTCTTCTAATCTGGTAAAACCAAGGATTTAATTTTTAGCTCTTTGCCACTAACTATTTCAGATAGATGGCTATTGCAATTGGGGCAGCTATCATAAAATTGCACCATTGGAAAAAAAGTTTCACAATCGCTGCATCTTGCTTTTCCCTCTATCCGATTGACTTTTCTCTTTGCACTTTCCAATATAGTTCTTTTTATTGCTTGTTGCCATGCAAAATCAAAAGAATCCATATCAATTCCAGAGAGACATCCAATATCCAATTCGATTTCTTCTATTGCAGATGCCTGATGTTTAGTGGCTTCTTTATTAGCCAGATCAACAATGCTCATAACAATAGAAAGTTCGTGCATAGGATCGGTTCTTTATAAAGATTTACTCTTTCTGCGCTCTCTGATAATAAATACAGTTATTGCTGCCAATACTCCCAATGTGATAATTGCATGTTGCGGCTCAGTAAAATAATGGGTAATTGTATATCCATCAGTTTCACCATGACCTGGATGAGCCCAGGTTAATGCAGGCAATAATAATGCAAGGGATGCGATCATTTTTTTCATATTCGAAATTTTAGATGATTTCTACTGCAATGTAATTAAACGAAATTCCTATAAACATGATTTAAATCATGATTAATGATGATAACAATCATCTTGAAACAATTTATGTAAAACTACTTTGTGTTAGCATTTACCAATCTAAAACCAAAATTTATGTCTAACGAGCTTGTTCCAATGAGACAGCCTACTTATTATGAAGAGGTAGAACGCAAGGGTTATAGCCGACGCGACTTTCTTCAGTTTGTAAGTATGATGACTGCCTTTATCGGTCTAGAAAATTCAGCCATGGGTCAGGTAGCAACAGCGCTTGAAACTCAACCAAGACTTCCTGTAATTTGGCTACACTTTCAGGAGTGTACCTGTTGTAGTGAAAGCTTTATCAGATCTTCACATCCGATAGTTGCTGATATTCTTCTCGATAAAATTTCTTTAGATTATACTGAAACATTAATGGCTGCATCTGGATTTCAAGCAGAAAAATGTTTACAGGATACCATGACTAAATATAAGGGTAAATATATATTATGTGTGGAAGGTAGTGTGCCAATGGGTGCTGATGGGGTTTATTGTATGATTGGCGGAAAAACATCTCTCCAAATTTTGGAAGAAGCAGCTGAAAATGCTCAAGCAATTATTGCCTGGGGTAGTTGTGCAAGTAATGGTTGTGTACAATCAGCTAGACCAAATCCTACTAAAGCAACACCGATTCATAAATTAGTAAAAGGTAAACCAGTTATTAAAGTGCCTGGTTGTCCTCCAATTGGAGAAGTGATGGCTGGGGTAATTGTACACTTACTTACTTTCGGTCGTATACCTGAATTAGATAAATTAAGTCGCCCTAAAGCATTCTATAGTAAGAGGGTTCACGATACTTGTTATCGTCGTCCTTTCTATGATGCTGGTTTATATGTAGAAACCTTTGATGATGAAAATGCAAGAAAGGGTTATTGCTTGTACAAAGTTGGATGTAAAGGTCCATCAACTTATAACGCATGTGGTGTGATGAAATGGAATAATGGAACAAGTTTCCCAATTCAATCTGGGCACCCTTGTATTGGTTGTAGTGAAGAGAATTATTGGGACAATGGCAGACTATATGAAAGAGGCTCTTCTTTTGCAGGATTTGGAATTGAGTCCAATGCAGATACAGTTGGAAAAGTTGCATTAGGTGTAACAGCAGCTGCTTTAGCAGGACATGCAGTAATGACCAATGTTAGAAAGAAGAAACTGATACTTGACCTTGAGGAAGAAGGCAAACAAAGCGAACACGAATTAAAATCTTAATACCTAATTATACAAATTCATTGTATGAGTAAGAGAATTGTTGTTGACCCGATTACCAGAATTGAAGGACACCTGCGCATTGAAGCAGATATCGAAAATGGTAAAATCAAAGACGCTTTTAGCAGCGGAACAATGGTGCGTTTGCTAGAAGAAATTTTAAAAGGCCGTGATCCAAGAGATGCATGGGCTTTTGTTGGTAGGGTTTGTGGAGTTTGTACTTCCACACACTCATTGGCTTCTGTACGTTGTGTAGAAGATGCGTTAGGAATCAATGTTCCAGCCAATGCAGAATTGGTGCGTAATATCATGTTTTGTGCTTTGTATATGCATGATCACGTGGTGCATTTTTATCATTTGCATGCAATGGATTGGGTAGATGTGGTAAATGCCCTGCAAGCAGATCCTAAGAAAACTTCAGAATTAGCGCAAAGCATTTCAAAATGGCCTAAGAGCTCTCCAGGATATTTTAGCGATATTCAAACTAGGGTAAAAAAATTTGTTGCAAGTGGTCAGCTAGGAATATTTGCAAATGGATACTGGGGCCATCCAGCTTACAAATTACCAGCAGAAGTAAACTTGATTGGGTTAGCGCACTATTTAGAAGCATTAGAATGGCAGAAAGAAATTGTAAAAGTGCATGCAATTTTTGGAGGTAAAAATCCTCACCCTAATTATTTAGTGGGAGGTATGGCATGTGCAATTGGTATTGATGATGTGAGTGGTATTAATGCTGAACGTTTAGCAGAAGTAGAACAGTTATTGAAACAAGGTAAAGAGTTCATAGAGCAGGTATATATCCCTGATTTAATGGCTATTGCATCTTTCTATAAAGATTGGGGTGCAATTGGTGGTGGAATAGGCAACTATTTAGTGTATGGAGATTTACCAACCAATGGTATTAAAGATCCGAAAGGATATAAATTCCCAGCAGGTGCCATTTTGAATAAAGATGTTAGTAAGGTATACGAAGTGGATTTACGTAAAGATGATGAGGTACAAGAATATATTACCAACTCTTGGTATGAGTATAATGGAGGAAACAATGTTGGATTACATCCTTGGAAAGGTGAAACGAATATCAAATACTCTGGGCCTAAACCTCCTTTCCAAAATCTTAATACCAATGAGAAATATAGTTATCTTAAAACACCAAGGTGGAAAGGTCATGCTATGGAAGTAGGACCACTTTCTCGTATGTTGGTAGGTTACGCAAGTGGCAGACCTGAATTTAAAGAAGTGGTTGATAAAGCTTTAAAAGATTTGAATGTTCCAATTACAGCATTATTCTCAACACTTGGAAGAACTGCAGCACGTGGATTAGAATGTAAGTTAGCTGCAGGATGGTCTTTAGAGTTTTTTGACCAATTAATTGAAAATATAAAAAAAGGAGATGTTAAAATGGCTGAGACCAGCAATTTTGATCCTGCAACTTGGGCTAAACATTCTTTTGGTGTTGGTCATGCGGAAGCACCAAGAGGAGCACTCGCACATTGGATTAATATTGACGATCAGAAAATTTCAAACTATCAATTAGTAGTTCCAACAACATGGAATGCTTCTCCAAGAGATTCAAAAGGTCAGTTATCTGCTTATGAATCATCATTAATAGGAACACCTGTTGCTAACGAACAACAACCATTAGAAATTCTGCGTACCATACATAGTTTCGACCCTTGTATGGCATGTAGTGTTCACTTATACGATGAAGATGGTAAAACCATTAGCAGAATAAGTGTAGTGGGTGAATAGTTCATTAACAATTAAAAATTAACGGATGAAAACGAAATTTTTGCATGTTCATCGGTTGCGTCGTGTATATGTTTGGGAATTGCCAGTGCGCTATTACCATTGGTTAAATGCCTTAGCAATCATTGTACTGATTGTAACTGGGTTCTTTATTGCTAATCCTTTGGCGATACTCAGTCACCAAGAAGCAGCCAATCAATATACTATGGGTTGGGTACGCTTAATACATTTTATCGCGTCCTATATTTTCTTTTTTAATTTCTTATTCCGGATTTATTGGGGTTTTGTTGGAAATAAATATGCAAACTGGAAACAGTTCATACCAACAACAAGAAAATTTTTCAAGGAAATGTGGACTGTCTTTAAAATAGATATTTTGATGATGCGAGGAAAAGAACATATCAGTGTAGGGCATAATGCAATGGCAGGATTTATTTACTTTTTTACATTTCTTGCTTTTTTAGTACAGTGCTTAACAGGATTTGGATTATATGCATCAATGGGAACTTGGTGGTTACCAAAATTGTTTGCCTTTGTTCCTGCTATGTTGGGTGGTGATATTCTAACAAGATCTATACACCATTGGTCAATGTGGTTCTTTATTTTATTTGCTGTTATCCATGTGTATCTTGTGTTTTATCACGATTATGTGGAAGGCCGAGGTGAAATAAGTAGCATGGGTGGTGGATGGAAATTTATTGAAGAAGAAGTATTTCAAAATGAAGAGCATCATACTCCAAATGAACCAAAAAAATAATCCATGGAAAAGAAGTCTGAACTTTTAATTTTGGGCATTGGAAACTATTTAATGGGGGATGAGGGCGTCGGCGTACAAACTGCTATTGCAATTCAGCAATTACCTATTGCAAATCAGGTTGATGTAGTTGATGGGGGAACTGGTGGGTTTCATTTATTAGAATTTTTTGAAGTACATGATAAAGTGATATTGATTGATGCTACACTTGATAATAATGAGCCTGGAACCATTCGATTAATTCAACCAAGATTTGCCAAAGATTTTCCAAGGGCAATGAGTACGCATGATATTGGGTTGCGAGATATGGTAAACGCCTTGCAGCTGATGGATAAAATGCCGGAAATATATTTGTTTGTTGTAAGTATAGAATCTATACAGCAACAAGGTATTGAACTGACTTACGCAATTGAGAAAACCATTCCTATATTAATTGAGAAAGTATTAGAACTAGCCAATCAACTTCAAGAAAAACAAGTTTTGGTATAATTGATACTGTCTTAATTAAACTGTAAGCTTCATCTTTACTTTCGAGAAAAAGATGAAGCTTTTTAATTTCTGTTGGATACCTATCTTTGGCTTACTTTAAAAACTAAGTAGTTGATCCAATTATTAGATAATCCCATTTGGAATTCGCTGAACTCCGTTGACGCGAAATTGAATGAGGGAACTAAACAGGTTGCCATTTTTTCTCCAGAAATCTCACCTTTCGTGGGATTGAAAGATTGGGACATACAATCGCAGGAAAATTTATTCAATTTTTTGCCAGCAGAAAGAACCGTTTCCACTTTAATTGCGACGCCTTTTAATCTTTCAGATAAATGGGATTTGATTTTTTCACTTGGATTATTTCAAATGGTTTGCAAAGATCCCAAACCATTTACAGGGACTATTGCATCTATAGAGCCTTTAAGTGATAAGCATATTCCATCTATGATTGAATTAACAGCTCTTACTAAACCAGGGCCATTCACTCAACGAACCATTGACTTTGGTAATTATGTAGGTATTTTCAAAAATGAGCATTTGATTGCTATGGCTGGCGAACGTCTACATCTTTCTCATTTTACAGAAATAAGTGCTGTTTGCACTCATCCTTCCTATGTAGGAAATGGTTATGCTGCTTTTCTCATAGACCACCTTTCTAGGGATATAAAAAGTAAAGGTAAGTCTGCTTTTTTGCATGTCAGACAGGATAATCAGCGCGCAATTAATTTGTATAATGGGCTAGGATTTGAAATCCGTTCTGAGATGTATTTTGCTGTGATCAAGCCAAAAAAATAATATTTCTTTTAAAGCTGATTTCAAAGCTTGACTAAGAATTTGCAGGTTTGTTCTTAATTTCGCTGATATTTAATATTTATTTGATCAATCTAAAGCTGAAAAAGTAAGATTGGATAATAGACTAAGTCATTTAGAATGAGAATTATAAAGAGTTATCCCATTGTATTTTTCCTTTTTACAATGTTAATAGGGATACAAAAAAGTTTCGCTCAACGAGATGGGCGGTATCCAATACCAACTGGTAATATTAATCAACTGTTTTTCGTTCAAAGGGACCCCAATATTAATACTCTGATATATGAATTGAATATAAAGAATGGATTGGTAAATGAACAGGAGCCGGTTCATGTATTTTGGATAAGATATGCAGAAAAAGGGCAACATGATGATCTCAATTATATTCAGCGAAATTTTGCTTATGGTATTAAATCTAAAATGATCAGCAAAGAGAGTTTTGAAATTCATTTTGTTTCTTATAAGAAAAAAAAGATGTATTTGAGAAAATCGAATGATGATAAATTCTATGTATTCACTGATATCAATAATAAACAGGCTATTTTAAAACAGATTTTTATTAGAGTAAATGGTGGGTCATTTTGGCTCCCTAATATTGAATATGTTGAATTAAAAGGAATTGATCCTTCTACAGGATTAGAAGTCGTTGAAAAAATGAAAATTTAAAAAAAATATTTCATGTTTTACTTATTGAAATTTTTAATCGACCTGCAATTATCCTTATCCAATTAATTAGAAAAGGAAGTTTATTAAATCGATAATGAAAAAAAAGTTGACATTCTGGATGAAATGATTCGTAAAATTCCCTGATTCCTTTTCTTTCTGATCCTTCAAAATCAAATAATAGCGCTTCTTCGCTAAACTCCTGTATAATTTGGTCTAATAAAAAATGATTGGCTGCAAATATTCGGCCATTTGGGTTTGTAGAGTTCAATAATAGATATAATCTTTTTTCATCCTTCAATAAAAGCGCAATTGATAACACTTCATTTGTAGTTGCATTGTAGACATAACGTGTGATACATTTATTTCTTCCTGATAGTTCTAAACAAGTCTTTGATAAATTTCGAAATGTACTATAGTTATATTTTACAAAACGATTTTGATATTGTAAATAAAATTGTTGAATGGCGTCATCTATTTCAAAGTCTATCGCGTATGTAAGTTTGTGTTTTTGAGATTTTTGTAAATTTTTTATTAACTCCTTCGAATAGTTTGAGAATGTTTTTGGATAAGGATTTTCTAAGTTAAGAACATAATTTGTCTTTTCCTCGCATTCTATTTGATTTAAGATATCTCTATTTTGATAGTTGAAAAATAGATCTCCATATTTTGCAAACTTTTGGATATGTTTTAAAATTTCTGGAAAATGGATATTTGAAAGATCACCGAAAAAACCTAACTGTTGAGTGAATGTTGGTGCATATAAATATTTAATCCCCCATTTTCTTCTCCACGGTAAGGGGAGAATAGTTTGGTAATCATTTATTATTAAGCCAGACCAATGGTCGCATTGATTGGTAAGAAAAGAATAATCTGCATAAATCAAAGAGTTACTACTTTTTTCAATACAATTATCCCATTTAGCAGCATCAATTTTATTGGAAGTTAATATCTGGACTCTATTTCCCATTTAGCTTCTTTAATATTTTTTATCGGCTTATTTTCCTTTTCCTAAAAGAATGATGCGAATAGTATGAATCATAATTTTGAAGTCAAGTAAAAGTGAGATATTCTCAATGTACATTAGGTCATATTTCATTCTTTCAATCATTTCATCAATGGAAGATGCATAACCAAATTGAACCATACCCCAGGAAGTTAATCCTGGTTTAACTTTGAGCAGATAACGATAGTATGGGGCCTTTTTAAGAATAGAGTTGATATATATTCTTCTCTCTGGTCTTGGGCCTACGAAGCTCATATTGCCAATTAATATATTCCATAATTGTGGAAGCTCATCAATCCTCCATTTGCGCATCAATTTTCCCCATTTTGTAATACGTATGTCATTGTCCGATGAAAGTGCAGCGCCATTTTTTTCAGCATTTGAATTCATACTTCTAAACTTATAGATTTCAAATGTGCTACCTTTTAATCCAACTCGTTCTTGACTATAAATAATATTAACTGGTGAGGAGATTTTTGTAATCATGGCTACTAAAAGCAATAATGGACTTAATATAATCAGATTTAAGATGGAAAAGCTAATGTCAAATAGTCTTTTAATATTTTGTTGCCAGTAGGGAAGTAGTTCGGTTTCTAAATCGATTAGTGTAGCGCCAAATACATTGTTCGTCTTTACAGAACCCGAAATTATATCAATCATATTTGGAGCAATTTTGATATGCACTTCTTTTTCAATTAGGGTATTTATAATCTTCTCCGCTTCTTGGTATTGTTTTTTATCGACCGAAATAATTACCTGGTCAATATTTTCTTTGTCAATAATTTCGTTTAAATCAACAACATTCCCAAGACAATTCAAATATTCAGATAATCCGTTTCCCGATTCGTTTTGTGTGGTCAAAAAGCCTATGGGTTTAAAGCCTAAGTATGCAAAATTCTTAATTAATTCTTTATAGATTATTACAGAGTCAAGATTATTTCCAATAATCAAAGTGTTGAAACATACTTTTTTTTGAATAATATCTCTTTTTATTTTTTCCAGTATCAATGCTCGTCCAATGAAAATAATTGAAAATTGAATGAGCAAGTAAATACTTAGATATGTTACGCTATTATTTGGAAAGTTAATCATCCAAATAACTAGAATACCAATTGAAGAATTAATAATAGTATCTGTAAATTCATTTAATCTTGATTTTTGATAAAGAGATTTCTGATAACTCCCAAGTAATAAATACCAAAATACCCATACCAAAGGAATAAAAACAAATTCCTTAATTGTTGGATTAGAAAAGAATGTGTTGGTAGAAATAAAAATGAATTGAATGGGCAGTGCAATGCTCTTGAAAAGGAACCAACTGATTATTGAAAATATATAATCACTTAGTGCATAAATGTTACTATTCCTGAAATTGTTCTGCATTCACTTTAAACCAGTATACTGGTACTATTAATTTTTTCCAGTATTTGGTGTGCTACTTCCATTGCCAAGAATCCATCTAGCTCACTAACTACAGTAGGGGTATTATTTTCAATTGAATCAACAAATGATTGAAGTTCCAGTTTAATGGCGTTTTGTTGACTAATGATAGGGTTTGCAATGGCAATAGTTTTTTTCCCATTTTGAGTTTCAATATCAAATGAGAAAACATTGGTGTCTTCGGGTTGCTTTAATTTAATGATTTCAGTTTTCTTTTCAAGGAAATCAATACCAATATAAGAGTTTGGTTGGAAAAGACGCATTTTGCGCATCTTTTTCATACTGATTCGACTACTAGTTAAATTGGCTACGCATCCATTATTAAATTCAATCCGAACATTTGCGATATCAGGAGTGTCTGTCATAACAGCTACACCACTGGCAGAAATATGTTTTACATCGCTTTTTACGAGGCTTAAAATGATATCAATATCATGAATCATCAAATCTAAAATAACGCTTACTTCAGTGCCCCTGGGATTAAATTGAGCTAACCTGTGAACTTCAATAAACATGGGGTTGAGGTTCATATCTTTTAATGCTAAAAATGCAGGATTAAACCTTTCAACATGACCCACTTGCACTTTTACATTTGCTTCCCTAACAATATTTACAATATCTCTTCCTTCCTGAATAGTATTTGCCAAAGGCTTCTCTACAAAAACATGTTTTCCTTTTCTAATAGCTTGCATACAAACCCCATAATGGTGATCGGTTGGGGTAATAACGTCTATAATGTCACAAGCGTCCATTAGTTTATCCTCATCCATATAACGTTTAAGGCCGTATTGTTCAATTACTTGCTTGGCATTATCATTATTGGGATCAAAAAAACCAACAAGTTTAACACCCTCAATTTCTTTCCAATTGTTGAGATGGAATTTTCCTAAATGACCTACTCCAAAAACGCCAACTTTAAGCATATTTCTTCCAATTTATAGCGATAAAGGTAGTTATTCGATTGTGTAAAAATGGAATGTTTTGAAGTTGTGGATAGTTTGATAGTGATTCCAGAATTATTGAAACATTTCGTAAACTTTGATATTAGTTAAGGTATTAACATCTTCCAGCGTCTTGGCACAAGCTTCCGAATGGGGTAATTCATATTTGAAAAAGAATTCCATGGTATGAATTTTACCTTGATAAAATGATAGGCTATTTGATTTGAAATTAGATTCTCTAATTTTTTGAGCTGCAATCGTAGCCATTTTCAACCATTGCCAAGCAATGATAATATATCCGGCCATTTCCATGAAAATGGTTGCATCTGAAAGGTATCTTTCAACGTCTCCCTTCATTGCATAACTTGAAAGATGTTCAAGTACATTCCCCATTCTCTTTAATTCATCTGCTAATATATTAGCATAAGGAGTTAAGTTTTCAAATTCTATTGAAACTTTCAAATCATTGTTAATGGAATTCATTAATAGCTTTACGGCTTTCCCATTTTGCAGGTTTACTTTTCGTCCTAATAAGTCTAAAGATTGTATCCCAGTGGTTCCTTCGTATAATGACATAATCTTTAAATCTCGGTAGTGTTGCTGCACAGGAAAATCAGTAGTAAATCCATAACCTCCTAAAGTTTGAATTGCTAATGAAGCGGATCTGCTTCCTTGTTCAGATGCATAGGTTTTTACTATGGGTGTTAGGATTTCTAATAATAATAAATAGTTTTCTTTTTCTTCACCTGTTGTGCCATTTACTTGGTCGTAAAGCTTACTACATTCCAAAGCAAGTGACAAGGAGCCTTCTGCGATTGATTTTTGTGTAAAAAGCATTCGCTGTACATCAGCATGATTAATGATTAATGTAGGTGCTTTAGTTGGATCTTTTTCAGATGCAGATCTGCCTTGTGGTCTTTCTAAACAATATTGTAAAGAAGCTTGGTAAGCTGCCATTGCAACAGATGCGGCACATTGTCCAACACTGATTCTTGCACCATTCATCATTTGAAACATATAAGTAAGCCCTTTGTGAGGTTCACCAACTAAATATGCCTGACAATCATCATTGTCCCCAAAAGATAAATGTGTTGTAGAATAACCTCTTTGTCCCATTTTTTGAAAGTCGCCCGCGCAGTGCACATCATTATAATAAAAGCTTCCATCTTCAGTTGGCCTGAATTTTGGAATAATAAATAAGGATATTCCTTTAACCCCGGCAGGGGCGCCTTCAATTCTAGCAAGTGTTAAGTGTACAAAATTTTCAGCAGCATCGTGCTGCCCACCTGAGATAAATATTTTTTGTCCCTTTACTAAATAATAGCCCTTTTCTGTTGTTTTGGCAGTAGTGATAATATCTGAAAGTGAGCTGCCAGCTTGAGGCTCTGTTAATGCCATAGTGCCTTGCCATCGGCCCTCATAGATAGGTGGAACATAGGTTTCTATTTGTTTTTGGTTTCCAAAACTGGTAATTAAATCTGCAGCGCCAGTAGAAAGTCCGAGATAGCCTTGAACACTATTATTGGCAGCCTGAAAAATATGATGACCAGTATTGAAAATCATTTCAGGTAATTGCATGCCACCGTGTTCGAATTTTGCAGCTCCTCCAATCCAACTTTGAGCTGCTGCGCCCCGAATGATTTTTTTAAGTTGGGGATGTGTTTTTACGCCGCCATTCCCATCATAAGTTGCGGGATTGTCATCAAAAATTTTAAAGAAGGGATGCATTTCTTGATCTGCAAATTGTTTGGCGGATTCAATAATCATCCATGCTTGTTCAGAATCGAGATGTGAAAATTTTTCGTATGCGAATAGTGATTCAACATGGTGAACATCAAATAATAGAAAACGAATGAAATCCATGCTAGTATATCGTGCCATATTGAAAGGTTTGAATGAAGTTATTGGGTTATTTTAAAAGATCATACTGATGATTTCGGCCACAAAAGCTGGTTTATTATGGCCTTTGATTTCTATAGTACAATTTAAGTAAAGTTTTACGCTGCCATTGGGCATTTCTTCCACATTGTTAATATAGGCAGACATTCTTATCTCGCTCCCTACCTCAACAGGTGAGATGAATCTAGCTTTATTAATACCATAGTTTATAAATGAATTGACTTTACCGATTGAAATAATTTGGTAGAAAAAATTGGAAACAAGTGACATGGTAAGATAGCCATGCGCGATAGTTTTACCACCAGGTAAATCAGTTTTTGCTTTTTCTGCATCTAAATGAACCCATTGGAAATCGAGTGTTGATTCCGCAAATTGTGTAATTCTTTCTTGATTAATAGTGAGCCATTCTGTTTTGCCAAGGTCTCTTCCAATATTCTTGATTAGTTCTGATTTGTCAGTAAAGTGGATAGGGTTTATTGAAATTTCTTTTTTAAGGGATTCAGTTTCATTTGCTCTAGTAGTATTTAAATCAACTAAATTTTCTTCCCAATTGCCAATTTTTATTATTGCTTTTCCAATTACTTTTTGGTCCTGTAAATCTTGAAGAGCTGCTGCAGCATTTTCTAGTGGATATATTTTATGTAGATGCTGTTTGATTTTACCTGTTAACAGCAACCTCACAAGCTCTTGGATATTTTTATAATTTTCTAATGGTTCTTTTTCTGCAAAACTGCCCCAGAAAATTCCAATTATAGAACATCCTTTTAATAAGGCTAAATTGAATGATAATTTGGGAATTATGCCACTGGCGAATCCAACCACAAGGTATCTTCCTTTCCATGCCATACATCTTAAAGCTGTTTCTGCAAATTCCCCACCAACTGGATCGTATACTATATCAACACCTTTATTATTTGTAATTGAATTGATTTGTTCCTTTAAATCTGCTGATAAATAATTTATAGTAAAATCGGCTCCTTTAGATTTACAGACAGCTAATTTTTCTTCAGTTGAGGCGCAAGCAATTACAATTGCCCCCATTTGTTTGGCTAATTCAACAGCCGCCAAACCAACTCCACCTGCCGCTCCTAATATTAAAATAGTTTCACCAGATTGTATCTGGGCTTTTTGTTTTAAAGCATAATAAGATGTGCCATAATTGTATAATGTTCCAGCTGCAGTAATCCAGTCCATTTTGTCTGGTATTGGAAATACTCTGCTAGCATCAACAGCAAGTTGTTCGGCGAAACCACCCCAGCCACAAAGTGCAATGACTCGAGTTCCAATGGAAAAATTGGTCACATCCTTACCCAATCCAATAATAACACCCGAAACTTCGCCTCCAGGTGCAAATGGGATAATGGGTTTAAATTGATATTTGCCTTGTATAATTAGGTTATCTGGAAAATTTACACCACAAGCTCTGACAGAGATTAAGACCTGATTGTCACCAATAATTGGCGCTTCAATATCTTGGAATAATAAACTTTCAGCATTTTCAAAGGTTTGACAAATCAATGCTTTCATGAATTGGCTTTAATCGGTTACGGAAATCTAAATTACAAGGAATCAATCAAATTAACTTAAAGTTGATTCTTGTCTTTATATATAAATAACATTAATGTTTATGATATTTTCAATAAATTCAAGAAATTTTAGATTTCGTCATTTTTTCTAGCACTAATTCTTAGCGACATAATGTTTTTCCAAT
>CAIJZG010000031.1 GCA_903825065.1 uncultured Bacteroidota bacterium | reverse complement strand
GAACCTCCAACACAAAGGTTTATTGCATTCAAAGTCGATTAAAAAGATAAAAGGTATTTTTTCTTTTCCCCAATTATTTAAAGTTTCTTTCATTTAGAATAAAACATTTCAGGAAATTATTATTAAAAACTGTTGTGAAGTGCTTCTTTTCATAATTTAAAAATAAAGGTAACTAGTATTTTCTTTAACAATCCTAACAGCATGTATTACTCCAATTAGAAATACTTGCTCCCATAGAATAGTTGACCTCATACAAAAGGTAATTCTGTTGTAAAAACTAAAATTATTTGGTAATTTACAAGAACTAACATAAATCGATTATGAGTAAAAATGAGTTTAATACAAGAAGAGGCTTCATTAGTGCTATGGCTATGGGTGTTACGGCAAGTAGTTTGTCTATCTTAACTAATCCCATTTTTGCAAATGATGCGAGGTTTTTCCCATCCCAATTAGACGAAGCAGATAACTGGTTTAAAAATATCAAAGGCAAACACCGCATTGTTTATGATGGTGCAATGCCCAATAATGGATTTCCAGTAATTTGGAACTGGGCCTTTTACGAAACAAATAACCAAACTGGCAGTAATGACAAAGACATCACTGCCTTAACGGTTTTCAGGCATGGCGCAAGTGGTTTAGGATTTAGCGATATCATCTGGGAAAAATATCAATTAGGTAATGTTTTAAAAGTTACCGACTCAAAGACTCAAAATCCTAGTACAAGGAATTTATATTATGAACCCAAACAAGGGGATTTCCCTTTACCCGACATTCAGGGTATAAAAAAATTACAAGAAAGAGGAGCCCTGTTTTGTGTATGTGACCTTGCTACAAAAAAACTCACTAAAACGCTAGCAGAAAAGATGAATTTGAATCCTGTTGATGTATATACAGAATGGATCAAGCATTTGCTTCCTGGCGTACAATTAGTCCCCTCTGGTGTTTGGGCTTTAGGAAGAGCACAGGAACATGGTTGTGGTTATATTTATGCAGGTTAAGTAACAGAATAAAAATCACGTTTATATTTGATGTATGGAAAAAATTAAAAATCCTGATCCATTACATGGCAAAACATTAGAGATGGTTGTTACATTTTTAGTGAATCATTATGGCTGGGAAGAATTAGGATCACTTATAAAAATTAATTGTTTTTTGGATAATCCAAGCATACAATCAAGTCTTAAATTTCTACGAAAAACACAATGGGCCAGGACTAAAGTCGAGGAGCTTTATATCGATAGTTACAAAAACTTAACAACTATCTAAAAGTATCATTTATTGAGCCCAATTCTTATCAAAAAACACAATACGTGTTCTTAAAACAACCTGTTTTATGAAAAAATTATCTGTATTAAAACACTTTTCCATATTGATTTTATTGGCGGTTGGATTTAATAGTAATGCTCAAAAGAGTGATAAAAAAATAAAAAGAATGTCAGTGATTTTTGATACTGATGCAAATAATGAACTGGACGATCAACAAGCAATGGCATATTTGTTTTTTAATAGTCAATTATTTGATACAAAAGCAGTAACAGTTAATGCCACTGAAAACGGCGGAAACATCGATGAACAATATGCAGAAGCAGATCGAGTGATGAGACTTTGTAAGGTATCAAATAAGATTCCCTTATTAAAGGGTGCCAATGGATCCTTTTCCGAAATAGAAAAAGGCTTATCAAACCCAAATTTCGACGGATATAAAGCCGTCAATTTTATTATTGATGAATCAAAGAAACACAAAAGCGATAAGTTGATAGTTTTAGCTGTTGGTAAACTAACCAATATTGCTTTAGCTTTAAAAAAAGACCCCTCTATTACTTCACATATACGATTAGTTTGGTTAGGCGGGAATTACCCTGATTCTGGTGAGTATAATTTGATGAACGATATCCCGTCTATGAATTATGTATTAAATACGAAAATAGATTTTGAAATGGTAACGGTGCGTTATGGAAAAAAGTCTGGTACAGATGCCGTGAGTATAACCAAAAATCAGGCTTTAGAAAACCTGAAAGCTGCAGGTCCAAAAATTACTACTGCAGTACAGGGTAGACATGGTGGTGAGTTTTATAGGTTTGGCGACTATTCAATAAGTTTATTTGAGCATGTGGAATATTATGGTAATCCTCCTTCAAGAGCATTATTTGATATGGCAGCAGTTGCAATTGTTAAAAATCCAACTTGGGCTAAATCCTTACTGATACCCTGCCCTATTATGATCGATAAAAAATGGGTTGAGCAACCTGAAAATATTCGAAAGATTACTATTTGGGAAAATTTTGATAAAGAAAAAATCATTCAAGATTTTTTTTACTCCATGACCCACTATTAAATTAATTTCAATAAAAATTGCTTTAAATGTATTTTGATAAATTAAATAAAAATTTATTTACTATAGTACTTGTTGCTTTCCCAGTTTTTTTATTCGCACAAAAAAAACAAATAAAAAAATCAAAAACAACAACAACTATTCCAGTTATATCCAATAGCCCAATTCAAGCCCCGCTTAAACTATGGTATGATAGTCCAGCTAAATATTTTGAAGAATCGCTTGTAATTGGTAATGGAATGCAGGGTGCCACTGTTTTTGGTGGAATCTCAAAAGATAAAATATATTTAAATGATCTGACTTTATGGTCTGGTGAACCCGTAAATGCAAACATGAATCCCCAGGCTTATAAGCATTTACCAGATGTTAGAAAAGCATTACAAGAAAATAATTATAAAAAAGCTGAGCAATTAATTAAGAAACTACAAGGTAAATTTTCAGAATCCTATGCCCCATTGGGAACTTTATACCTGGATATGAATGATGATCCATTTATCACGGATTATTATCGCGAATTAGATATTGACCAAGCGATTGCCAAAGTACAAACCACTTCCAATAGCAATGTTATTGAAAGAGAATATTTAGTTTCAAATCCCGATAAAATATTTATCATTCATCTCACTAGCAAAAAAGCCGGAGCATTAGGATTTACTGTGCGCTTTGAGTCTTTATTAAAATATGAAACATCTACAAGCAACAATATGATAACTGCACATGGATTTGCTCCAGTAAAAGCTGATCCTAGTTATGTTCAAAAAACAAGAAATGCTATAGCCTATGATACTAAAAAAGGGACGCGTTTCTCATCTCTCATTAAGATCCAATCGAACTCTGGAAATATAACAAGAACAGATTCCACTATCAGTTTATCAGCGGCTACTGAAGCCACCATTTATGTGTCTATGGCAACCAGTTTTAATGGTTTTGATAAAGACCCTGTAACAAATGGTTTAAACAATGTGTCGATTGCAAATATACAATTAACCAATGCAGTTCAATTAGGTTGGAACGAAATCAAGAAACGCCATGTGAAAGATTATCAAACTTATTTTAGTCGTGTTCAATTAAAATTAGCGAATAAGGATACTGTAAATCTACCAACAGATCAACGTTTAAAGCGGTATGCTACTGGTGCATTAGATCCATATTTAGAAACTTTATATTTTCAATATGGCCGCTATTTATTAATAAGTAGTTCAAGAACACCATTTGTGCCTGCTAATTTACAGGGATTGTGGAACCCATATATTCAGCCACCATGGTCGAGCAATTATACCATGAACATTAATGCAGAAGAAAATTATTGGTTAGCAGAAAACACTAATTTATCTGAAATGCATGTGCCCTTCTTACAATTTATTGGGAACCTTGCTACAACAGGAAAAGTAACCGCTAAAACATTTTATAATTTGCCGGGTTGGGTAGTGCATCATAATTCAGATATCTGGGCAATGTCAAATCCTGTAGGAAATTTCGGAAACGGTGATCCTAGTTGGGCGAATTGGGCAATGGGGGGAGCCTGGGCATCTACGCATTTATGGCAGCATTATTTGTTTACGGGTGATAAACAATACTTAGATCAGAAAGCTTATCCTTTAATGAGAGGTGCGGCAGAATTTTGTTTGGCATGGTTGGTGAAAGATAGTAGTGGTAATTTGATTACTTCTCCATCCACCTCACCAGAAAACACTTTTAAAACTCCCAATGGTTATGTTGGGTCTACTTTATTTGGTGGCACTGCAGATTTAGCAATGATAAGAGAGCTTTTCTTAAATATAGTGGCAGCACAGCAGGTATTAAAAAATGATAATGAATTCACCACTAAAATTAATGGGGCATTAAATAATTTACATCCTTATCAGGTTGGTCATAAAGGCAATCTTCAAGAATGGTATTATGATTGGGAGGACGCGGATCCAAAGCATCGGCATCAAAGTCATTTGTATGGATTATTTCCCGGCACGCATGTTACTGTAGATAAGACCCCTCTTATCGCAGCTGCGGCAAAAAGGACATTAGAAATAAAAGGGGATGAAACCACAGGTTGGTCGAAGGGATGGCGTATTAATTTATGGGCAAGATTAAAAGATGGAGATCATGCATATAAGATGTATCGCGAGCTTTTAAAGTATGTGCCTCCAGATGATTTAAAAGAAAATTATACGAATGGTGGTGGTACTTATCCAAATTTATTAGATGCACATCCACCGTTTCAGATAGATGGAAATTTTGGTGGTGCAGCAGCAGT
>CAIJZG010000030.1 GCA_903825065.1 uncultured Bacteroidota bacterium | reverse complement strand
GAGAGATACATCATATGTCTGATACCAATAGTATCGCCACTCGGTGACTCAATAACCATGGGCCTTTTCTTAATAACACCCACTGCCAAGATAGCTACTTGTGGTTGAGGAATGATAGGCGTTCCCATTAGACTTCCAAAAGTTCCAACATTGGTTAAAGTAAAAGTACCACCAGTTGTTTCTTCTGGTTTCAGTCTATTATTTCTTGCAGCATCTGCTAATCCATTAACAGCTTTACTTAGTCCCACGATATTCAATTGATCCGCAGCTTTTATAACTGGTACTATTAAATTACCGGATGGTAGGGCAGTGGCCATACCAATATTGATATCTTTTTTCAGAATGATTTTATCAGCCTCTACAGAACAATTTATTAAAGGGAATTTTTTGATCACTGCAGCAATACACTCTACAAACATGGGAGTGAATGTGAGTTTAGTACCTTCTCTTTTTTCAAATTCAACTTTCACTTTTTCGCGCCATTGAACCATATTTGTTACATCAGCTTCAGTAAAACTTGTAACATGAGCACTGGTGTGCTTACTGTCTACCATATGTTTGGCAATCAGTTTGCGCATACGATCCATTTCAATAATTTCTGTATTTCCAGTAATATTTACAGAAGAAGGGTCAGAAAATTTACCGCTATGAGAGATAGGTTGAAAATTTTCTTGTTGAATCGGATTATTAATTAAAACTTTATGTTCAACAGTAGGAGCAACATAAACAGGTTGAACTGGTTGCTCAGCTGGATGCGACTCTTGAATATGAGAATGATTTACTACCTCATCAGGATAATTGACTTCAGGAGTATATTCATTGGTTTCTGGTTTACTACTATTTTCCACAACATTTTGTTGGAATGCTTCAGTTGGTATTGTAGATATGGAAACTGGAGCTGAAATTGGTGTTGGATCTGAAATTGGCTCAGGAGTTGATGTAGGTGCATAAACAGGCAACGGAGCCTGTGTAACCTGCGAATAGACAGGCTGTTGGAGTTGTGGCACTTTCCCAGCTTTTCTATCAACTACATATTGCAAAACATCCCTTTTGGAAACTCTTCCATCATTACCTGTACCTGGAATCCGCTCCAATTCGCTAAGACTAATGCCCTCACTATTGGCGATATTTAAAACTAATGGAGAATAAAACCTATTACCAATTGGTTTAGGTATCTCTTGTGAAATATAATTTGGTGTATAAGGAATAGGGTCTACTTCTGGAATTTGTACCTGATGAATTGGTTCTGTTATTGGCTCAGTAAAATTAGGAGTAACTGGAGCTATTGAATCAACTTTAGTTATTAATGGGGTTTCAATAATTGCAGGAATAGGTTCAGTTGATTTTGAATCAGCATTTGTTTGAATACGGGCAATTACTGCACCAATGGGTACAACATCATTTACCTGAAATAATATTTCAGTTAGGATCCCTTGTTCAGTTGAAGGTACTTCGCTATCCACTTTGTCAGTAGCGATATCTAAAACTGTTTCATCAAACTTAACATAGTCGCCTACCTTTTTGTGCCATTTCAAAATGGTAGCTTCCATGATACTTTCGCCCAATTTGGGCATTACCAGTTCAGCAATTGCCATACTATCGTCCTGTTTTTAATGGGATAATATTGTACCCTTTATCCTTTCTATCTACTGAAATTGTACAAGCAACCTTATATTCTTTTTTAAATATA
This sequence comes from uncultured Bacteroidota bacterium, assembly GCA_903825065.1. Classification (GTDB taxonomy): domain Bacteria; phylum Bacteroidota; class Bacteroidia; order Chitinophagales; family Chitinophagaceae; genus Sediminibacterium. The sequence continues at coordinate 2,874 of CAIJZG010000030.1, read as the reverse complement.
TGATAGTCAATTGGTTATAACAATTTATTTTTTATAATAAATATATTTAACCCCTTGATTTTCTTGTCACAACCTCTCTCTAACTAACAAATGTAGAAGTAACTACAGTAAACTTATTCAAGGGTTATCCACAATTAACATTCGTAAGAAATTTAAGGCATTCATGGCTGTTAAACTGATGTTTCTTTCTCTGTCGTACCTCAAGTGAATCAACTGCGTTTTTACTACATTTTTATTGGCAACAGCCATCCAAACTGTACCAACTGGCTTTTCTAAGGTACCTCCTTCAGGCCCCATGATACCACTTACTGCAATGCAAAAGTCGGTATTCATCATCATTAAACATTCAGATGCCATTTTCGAAACAGTAGCCTCACTAACTGCGCCTTGATTGAGGAGCACATTTTCTGAAACATGCAACAATTGCTGCTTTATTTCATTCGCATAACTCACTATACTTCCCTTATAAAATTCAGAAGCTCCCGGAATGCTTGTTAGTAAATGTGCGATATATCCACCAGTACAGCTTTCAGCCGTTGACAATGTTGACTTATTTTTTATTAATAAATTCCCAACTATTTTTTCCATGGGAATATCCGTATCTGAAATTAAATAATGGCCAACAGCTTTTTTTAAAGCTTCAAAATGTGCTTCTATTTCTTGCAGAATTAATGTATGATTATTTCCAGAGGCAGATAATCTCAATCTTACTAAGCCATAATTGGGTAAGTATGCCAGTTTGATATGTGCTGGTAAAGCATTTTCTGTTTCAGCAATTTTTTCTGCTAAAAATGATTCACCTATTCCAAAAGTATGTAGTGTTCTATGTTCTATAAATGATGTCTGAAAAACAGATTGAATATATGGCAATACTTCTTGTTTCATCAACCATTTCATTTCATGAGGTACTCCGGGTAGTGATATAAAGGTCTTTTCTGCTTTTTTAAATAACATTCCGGGGGCTGTACCTTTTTCATTTTTAAGAACTGTGCAATTATCTGGAACCTCTGCTTGTTTGCGATTACGCTCAATCATCGGTTTATTAAGAATCGTTTCAAATATATTGGTTACGTGATCTAATGTGGGTTGATGAATCACCATTTTACCTCCAAAATACTTGCATAACAAGGGTTTTGTTATATCATCTGCCGTTGGGCCCAAACCACCTGTTATGAGAATGATGGATGCTTTTTTTGATTCTTCATCGAGTGCATCCCAAATTTCATCCCATTGATCACCTACCGCAACACGGCGAATCACCGAAATGCCAATTTTATTTAATGCCTGGGCCATCCATGCACTATTTGTATCAATCACTTGTCCAATCAATAATTCATCCCCAATAGTAATAATTGTTGCAAATACTCTTTCCATAATAGCTATTTTAAAACAAGTTAATTAGCATAACCCTTTCAATTTACTGCGGTAAAAAGTAAAAATAATTCTTTTTGCATTCAAGTTCCTTTAAGAAAAATGATTATGTTACGCCTTCTTAAATCACCAAAACAAACCTATATGAAAGAGCAAAATTTTAAGAACCATGCAAGATTCGTTTACCTATATCACTTTGTAGGATATCTGCTGTTATTGGCTTTATTAATTGGATCAGTTGTAAACGTGATTAATAGTAGCAAAGCAAATCTATATTCAGCTACTTTAATATTAGCAACTAATTTATTAGTAGGGATTACTTTATATTTTGCCCGCTCATTTGCGCTGAAAGCAAATGATAGAGCCATTAAAGCAGAAGAGAACCTCCGTCATTTTATTTTAAAAAATACGCCATTACCAGGTGGATTGAAATATGGTCAAATTGTGGCCTTACGTTTTGCTTCAGATGATGAATTACCAGGTTTAGCTGCTAAAGCAATAAGTGAGAACTTAAGCGGTACTGAAATAAAAAAACTGATCCAACATTGGAAATCAGATAATGAACGTGTTTAACCTATAAAGAAAGGCTCCAATTTAGATTTAAATTGTGCAGGCATTAACACCCTTTTTTGGGTTTCGATATTTATAAAGAAAAGAACTACTCTCCCAACAGTGAGTAGTTTTTTTCTTTCATTATATACCTCGTGATGAAATTCAATCTGATGTTTTTCTGGTAATTCTCGTAACTGGGTTTTAATTGTAATCAAATCATCATAATGAGCAGGCCTCAAAAATTGTGCATGCATTTCTACTACAGGCATTTTAACTCCCATTTCTTCCATGTTCTTGTAGGTGAAACCTAAACTTCTGATACTTTCGGCTCTTCCAACTTCAAAATATTGGGCATAATTACCATAATACACAATATCCATCTGATCTGTTTCGGCGTATCTAACTCTTAAATTGGTGGTATGCTCAAACATGATTTGCTAATTTGTTGACAAACTTACGCACTCTATCTCTTTTTCCACAAAAGATGGAACGATGTTTGTTCACGTTTTACGAATCATACCTTTAAATAGTTTTTGCTTTTTATTAAGAAAGAAACTGAAACCTTTGTTTGAAAGTAGTTATTAGCAATTTGAATGTGGCAAAATTGATTTGCGAACAAATACAAATGACTTTAGGCGAATTACATGTGGCCGAAAACAATTATAGAGACATGAAACAAATTAAATTATTACTTCCCGTTTTATTGTTGCTTTCTGGGTCGATGCACCTGAATGCACAATCAACTGCCATTTATAATGATCCAGATACAGAATTCAAATCTGCAAAGGATTGGTATCAGCAAGAAAAATTTAGTCTTGCGTACCCAGTTTTCAAACATTTGTATTCTAATTCTGTAAGATCCAGCAATTTCCCGGAACAACTGAATGCTGAATCGCACTATTATTATATTGCTTGTGGACTTAAGTTGCAAGATAGTACGGCAGAAATTTT
>CAIJZG010000029.1 GCA_903825065.1 uncultured Bacteroidota bacterium | reverse complement strand
GATTCAATAACAAAAGAAACGCAAAGCTGGAATATCTCATTTGTAGGCATTTGAGTACCACTTAAAGCAAGGCAAGTTTTTAGATGTTCTACTACTTCAATTCTTGAGCATTGTTTAATACTCATAGATTCTAAAGCCTTAAATACCTTTAGTTCATCATTGTCCAAGTTGCTTAAACTTCTCCCATTCACGTTCTGCATAGGTAAGTTTTGTACTAATAGTTCGTTCAATAATTTCATCGTTCCAAGATTTGTTGTTTATAAATGTTTCAGGGTTCTTTCTATAATATTTATCAGGTTGAGCAATCTTATAAGATTCTATAAAATTAAAGGCTTTTTGCCGTTCTTCATCAGATAATTTATCCCATTTCTTTTTTATTTTACCCTTCTCTCCTACCTTCTTATCGTAAAAATCCCAAAAAAAGTCAAAATCTATATTTACATCTTTAGTTATAGTTTTATTTATAGTTATAGTTTCAGTTTCCATATGATTATCATATGATATTAATATGTTTTCTTCTTTAGGCTTTAGCCTATTGTTTTTTCTACTTTCTGAATAGGATTTTCGCCTAATTGATTCTGTTTGCATCCTGATATTTACATAATGATTATCTAAATACTCAAATTTTGCATATATATCTTCATCATATGATTGACATACGCTTAACATATCACGTTCTGTTAATGGTCCTTTTTGATGCTGGAGGCATAATAATTTAATATACTTACCAACTTGTTCATTGGTCATAGTAAATGTTCCACTTAAAAAATCAGATGTGTAGAACAACACCGCAGGGTCTTTAGCCATAAAATAAAAAAGCCCCATTGAATCCCTACCAGTCGGATTGGTAGTTCATCGCAAGGGCAATAAGTTCTTAATGAGTATCCGACACTCAATGCAAATATAACCTATTTTATTGAATATTGGGCAATCTGCTTGTTATTATCCAGCTTGATTGTCTTGGTTACAATACTCATTCCATTATTCCTTAAATCTGCTATTCTAGCTGCTAATCTAAAGCATCCAAATTTGTTTAAGGCATCTAATGTAGTTAGCTTTTTACCTTTATTTAGGTAGTCTGCTATTTGTTTGTTTTGGCTCATAGTTTTTGTTTTTAGATAGTTATTAAAACGGCAATTAAAATATACTCCCATTCTAGAAAGGAAGGTCGTCCTCTGACTCTTGTTGGTTTACTGGACTTGCGTACTCCATTTTAGTTTCGGCTTTAGGCTTGTAATCATTAGGATAAATCTTGTAATCTGGTTCTTTTGATTCAGGCTTTTTGTATTGATTTAACCACATTGAGTAGCGTTTGTCCTCAATAGTAAATTCAATTACTTCTCCTTTTGATGTTGTTTTTTTCCAAGCACCATAGTTTGTTTTCTTTTCCATTTTTATTTGTTTTGTTTATTAATTTGTTCTTCTTCTAATTGGTTTTCTGCATTTAAGTCCTTTTGTATTTCTTCTTCATCTTCTTCCTCCCAGTCACAATGCTCTAAACATTCAGGACAAATGCCCATTTCATCCATATCGGTTTCTGCTCCGCAGCAAGTACTAATCGGCATAATTTTCGTATTGTTCTGTCCAATCATTCATTCTTAAAAATGGTTGAGCAGGGGTTAATAATCTTGTTACTGGATAAGTTTTAGCTTTGTATTCCTTTAGATTTTTTTTAGCTTGTATTAAATCATCCCAAGCTGAATGTTTACCAATATGGCGAGTACATTCATATTTCCAATTATAATACTCAACTAATTCTCTTAATTTTTGTAGTTTGTAATCAATCATAAATTTGCTTTTTTAGATGTGAATAATGCAATTATACCATCGTTCATTAAATCAGAATTTAAAGTATGTAATTTTTT
>CAIJZG010000028.1 GCA_903825065.1 uncultured Bacteroidota bacterium | reverse complement strand
TTAAAATCTAGACTAGTATATTTTTGGGAATAAGATCCCATGGAAAATGAAGGGCCACCTCCAAATAAAAAACTACTTTTTTTAAAAGGGCGATACAAATAATTTAAATTCAATTCTCCAATACCTGCAACAATGTTGATTGTTGCAAGAGGCAAACTATTTGTGGTATGCTTTTTAATAAAGCTTAAGGAAGGTTGAAAATAGAAATTGTGTTTAAGAGGAACTTCTGCATAAACTCCAACTGAATATCCAGTACCCGTATGAAACCCGGAATTATCAGCATATTGGAGTCCCGAAGGCGATGATATGTTTTTGGCAGAATTCACACCAAGAGTAAATCCGAAAAGCGTGTTTTGCGAATTGGCTTCTATACAAATAAATGAAAGAAGCAATAGTAGTAATGGTAATTTGTTTTTCATTTTGTTTATATTTTTTTTGAAAACTATTCATCATGAAAGCAATTAATGTGCTATCCATGTTTTCAACGTTTGATTTACTTTTCTCCATCTAATAAAATCTCTATTGACCACAATAAAATGGGGCGGTTTGGTGTCTCTTATAGCATAACCCAATAAAGCTCCAGGTATCGCCGCAGATAGTGCAGTGATCCCCGCCTTTTCGATATTAGTGTCTAATAATAACTGAGATAAAGGGTGACTCTCCATCAATCTCATGAAAAAACCTGCCAGTGAAAATACCAATGCCGATAACAACATATAATGTCCTAATGATCTGTTGGTTTTAATCAGTTCGATTTCACTGGCATGTAACTCAACAACCTGAGTCGGGGTGGAAACCAGGATACTTGAATCGGTTACATAAATAAGCTTCCCTTTTAAAATCTTTTGATTGTTGCCATCAAACACCCGAACAAAATGTTTTGATTGCAAAAAGGAATACATGCTTTTCAAAACAAATAAGATAGGGCCTCTTTTCATAAAAAATAATTTAGCGTTGAATAAATGAGTTGTATTGAATTGTTTGTAGACTAAAAATATCTCCGAGTCTGAGTGATTCATAATTGATTCTTCCTCAACAAATACCAGTCATAGCATATATTAATTAATGTCTAATTGTAGCTACAGATAGTTTGTTTTTTTGCTATTTATCTCTTAAATTGTTATAGCGGTATGCGGTTTTCGCAAAAAGATGGTATCCAATCAGTAAAAAATGCCAAAATAATACGAATGGAAAGCTTGCAATTACAACAACTCTTTTTTCAGCAGATTAAAGGAAAAACACCCCCCAACAAATCATTTGTAGATGAAATTGCTGATCTCTTAGAAATTAGTAATGATAGTGCCTACAGAAGAATCAGGGGCGAAAAACAAATTTCATTTGAAGAGATTAAAAAGCTGGCATCTCATTTTAAAATTTCTTTAGATCAGCTTTTACACTTGAAAACAGATTCTTTTATTTTCACTGGCCGAATTACAAATAATACCGATTACAAGCATGAAGAATGGCAGAAGTCAGTACTCGCTCATTTGCAAACAATCGACAGTTTCAAGCCCAATAATCATTACTACTATTTGGCAAAAGAAATTCCATTTCTTTATTATTATATGTTACCAGAAATTGCTGCTTTCAAAGTTTTTTTCTTTCTTAAATCGATTCTTTTTTATGACGATTGGAAAACTGCTAAATTTTCTGTGAAAGATGATTATAGTCAACATCATGAATTATGGAGAAACATCAGTAACACTTATGCCTCAATACCCGCAACAGAAATCTGGAGTATCGATAATATCACAAGTACCATTCAGCAGATAGAATATTACAAACTAACTGGTGCTTTGAAATCTAAGGATGATGCTATTTGTCTATTAGATAAACTAGAAGAATTAATCAATCATATCGAAAAGCAGGCAGAGGCTGGCGTTAAGTTCCAATACAATCAAGAGCCTAAGCCGGGATTGGCACCTTTTAAAATGTATGTGAATGAATTAACGATGGGCGATAATATGCAGTTGATCCAATTAGGTGACAATATGGTGACTTATATTAACCATAGTGTTCTAAATTTTATTTATACCCAGGACGAATCGTTCAATAACTATACAAAAAAAACTTTTGATATCATTACTCAAAAATCAACTTTAGTCAGTGAGGGAAATGAACGTGAAAGATTACTTTTCTTTAATCGGCTTCGCGAAAAAATAAACACCGCACGTAAGCAGTTTATTTAATAGTTTAAAAACGAATTCTTAAATTGGTTTGAATTTTACAGTAGAACCCATCCCGAATGGGTATTTCCATTAGGTCTGTTTTTATTTTGCGTAAAATAGTATGGCCTGCTTCTACTCGAATTACAAAATGTTTTAAAGGATAGAAATCTGTGAAAGCGCCAATTCTATTATCATCCACCCGAACAAAATGAATTGTATCGTAACTTTTGTAAGAACTGGATAGTGATTCAAAGATTGCCCCATAATAAAATGCTTTACTCACTTTGTGCTCATAAATCATTTTATCGGGAAGAACTCCAAACAGCAAGTTCCTGTCATTAATTTTCCAATCGATT
>CAIJZG010000027.1 GCA_903825065.1 uncultured Bacteroidota bacterium | reverse complement strand
GATCTTTGGATCGGGGGGGTGAAAATTCCACATCATAAGGGTGCATTAGGACATAGCGATGCCGATGTTTTATTACACGCTATCTGCGATTCCATGTTAGGAGCGCTGGCTCTGGGGGATATCGGATTTCATTTTCCCGATACCAATGCAGCATTTAAAAATATCGATAGCAAAATACTTTTAAAACAGACGGTAGAATTGATTGCAAAAGAAGGCTATCAGGTAGTAAATGTAGATGCCACATTATGCCTAGAAGCTCCAAAGATCAAACCCTATGTAGCACAGATGCAACAAACCATCGCCGACATTTTGGGTGTTACCATTAAAGACGTATCCATCAAAGCAACCACTACAGAGAAATTAGGATTTGTGGGTAGGGAAGAAGGGCTTGTGGCTTATGCGAATTGTTTATTGAAAAGCAACTAGTTAATTTGTAGCTCACAATGATATTGATTTGCGAAATTGTACTCCCTTCCTGTTGGTAGGGATTTTTTATAAAACTGATGACAATTGCTTAGAAAAATACATACCAGTTTAAAGCCTCATCAGATTCTGATCAAAAATTTCGCACACTTAGGATTCATTCAAATCACTAACTCATTATTACAAATTCTGATCTTCCCTTTTATTTTAAGAGTGGTGGGAATCGAAGAATTTGGTAAAGTGATGGTGGCAAATAGCTTCGCGTGGTTACTCACTATTATCGTTAGCTATGGAAGCGGACAAACAGGCATCAACGATATTGCTACTAGTACCAATGATCCCCAAAAATTATCCCATCATATTCGGGTAATTATTCAAAGTAGGTTGCTTTTGTTTTTTATTCTAATGATCTTGTTAACTGGATGGTATTTATTTTTTAGTCACAATGCGTTGTACTTTTTATTAGCCATGCCGATAGTATTAGGAGAAGCATTGAACCCGCTGTTTTATTTTGTGGGGATGGAAAAGAGTCCAATTTATAATGCTGCTAATTTAGTTTCAAAAATTATCACACTCTGCTTCATTTATTTATTGATCAAACATGCCGATCAAGGGGCTTGGGTTAATTTTTTAATCGGCTTTATTAATACCGTTTGTTTCGGACTCTTATTAGGTTTTGTATTTCTAAAAAAGCAAATCACCTGGGTAAGTATCAATTGGGAGGATACGGTACATTTTTTTAAAACGAATAGCTATTTGCTGGGGAATAATATCACGGTTTATTTGCAACAATCCGTTTTTTTGTTTGCATTATCTACTACCGGTCAGGCTTCTATTTTGGGAGCCTATTCGCTATGCGACAAATTGATCTGGAGTTTTCGGGTACTAATGGTAGCTGTATTTAATGCCGTATATCCTAAAGGAGCTCAATTGTATCAAGAGGATATTTTAAAATGGAAAAAATTCAAACAAAGGCTTAATCGATTGATCTTTTGGGGTTGTATCGTTTGGGCAATCGCACAATTTCTTTTAGCCAATCTGGTTATTTTACTAATAACTGGAAAAGAAAATCTGGTGGCTGCAAATTATCTCAGATGGATGAGTTTTGTGCCTTTATTCATTGCATTAAATATGATGAATGTGTTGGGCTTATTACTGGAAAAAAAGAATCAATTTATTTTTTATGCAGGTGTCGCCATTCTATGTTTTGCTTTAATAGTCTGTTTTGTTTTATTACAAATTAATCCTTACTGGTATGGATTATTTCCGTTGTTAGTAGAATCGGGGTGTTTGTTTTTATATTTAAAATATGTAAACAATGGAGCATAGTCTTGCCATCATTTTGGTGAATTGGAATGGATATGCACTAACCCGCGATTGTTTACAGTCGCTGGGAAAAACCAGCTTTTCTGATTATAAAATAATTGTAGTAGATAATGGAAGTGTTGACGATTCTGCCAAAAAATTAATGGAAGAGTTTCCAAATATTAAACTCATCGCGTTGCCGGAAAATATGGGATTTACAGGTGGCAATAACCGAGCTATGGAATATGCTATTGAAGCTGGGTTTAGGTATTCATTGCTGCTGAACAACGACACTTTTGTGGAGCCGGATTTTCTGGAACCACTTGTAAATTATTTGGATAACCATACTAAAACGGGTGCTGTTCAACCATTAATTTGTTTTGAATACGATAGAAATACTATCTGGAATGCTGGTTCATTTTTTAATCGCTTTTGGGGTACTTGTTATACCAATGGCTATCAGAAAAAATTGTCTGCTGCATATACACAAACCAAACAAGTTGATTGGTTTACGGGCTGTGCTTTTATGGTTCGTAATGAAGCCTTAAAAAAAACGGGTCTTTTCGAAGAGAAACTATTTACTTATTATGAAGATGTGGATTTGTCTTTTCGATTGCGTAATCAGGGATATGATTTGCAATTTATTCCAACATCAATTGTATACCATATTGCCGGCATGTCGGGTAAGTCTTCTGTAAAGGGTAAGGAAGGATTCCTGAACCCCAATGTTCATTACTATAATGTGAGAAATAGAATTTGGATCTTAAAAAAATACACGCAAATTTGGGATCGGCCATCTGTTTTTCTATACCATGTTTTTTATTTTACTGCGATGCTAATCTATTTTTGTGTAAGAGGAAGATGGGGAAAGCTAAAAGCCTGCTTTAATGGAATCAAGGATGGTTTAATATTGTAATCATTATGCTGATACTTTTTCCAATAGCGTTTATTCTGGCATTCATAGGAAGCATAGTGGCATTGGTGCGCGAAAGAAAAAATGCAGTTTTTATATTTATCATTTTTGCTTTACCTATTTATACCACCGCATTATCTGTAAGTTTTGATCTGGGATTAAGATGGTTGGTTACCATGCTTCAATTTTCAAAAGAAATTTTTGTATTGATATTTTTTGTCAACACTATTTTAACCCTGCATAAAAAACCTACTTTTTATTTGATAGATAAACTCCTGCTCGCTTTTTTAGTATTGAATTTGTTCTACTTAATTTTACCCATTGGAAGCTTTGGTTTTTACGAGAAATTAATGGCATTTAGGAATATCAGTTTTTTGGTGTTTATCTATTTTATCGGACGGTTTATAGATACCAGTAAGATCTATATCAACGAAGTATTTTCTTTAGTGGGTTTAGTAGGCATCGCAGCAGGATTGGTAGTTTTAGGAGAATTTTTGTTCGATACCCATTTCCAAACCATTACCGGTTATGCCGAATATAATTCCTATTATTTCGGACAGGAACCCAGTGGTAATTACGGACTTAGCTGGACCTTCGAGAACGAAAGTGGCTATAAACGATTTGCCAGTTTTTTTGCAAATCCATTAGACCATGCTGCAGCCGCGGTTATCACCATATCCATGTTGTTGGCACTAACTGTTTCTTCTAATAATAAAGTGAAGTTTAGCAACTTTACTTTGCTTGTTTTAATTGCCACATTGGCGTCCATCATCTTTGCTTTTTCACGCGCTGCTTTTGTAAGTTATTGCATGGTTTTTTATGTATACAGTCTGGTTACTAAAAATAGAGCCGTTCTTAAATGGGCTAATTATGCAATATTGGCTGGCTTAATGGTGATTGTTTTTTTCGGACAGGATATTTATGATCACCTGGTTGAAACAGTGTTATTGCAAGACAATTCCAGTTTAACGCATATCACTGATTGGTTAAATGGAATTGAATCGATCACTGCCCATCCATTTGGAATTGGTTTAGGTGAATCAGGGCGGGTATCTGTATATGATAATTTGCAAACTGGCGGAGAGAATGCACTGATCATTATTGGAGTGCAAGTTGGCGTTCTGGGAATGTTATTGTATCTGCTTATTTATGGAAAGTTGATTCAGATCTGTTATCAAATGGCGATGCATTCCTCGGGCAAGTATCGCAAGCTGGCATTGGCTTTGTTATTGATCAAGATCGGACTGATCCTGCCAATACTCAGTTCCGATCTGGAGAGTTATATCTTTATCAGTTATATGCAGTGGTTACTGTGCGGCTTAGTAATTAATTACTATTACGAAGAGAAAGCTATTTCTGTACCAGCGTAGTGATTTTTAAATTATCGATCGACCAGCTTTTATCGCACTGACTATTATGTAATACATCGTTGATACTAAGGTGAACCGTTTTTCCTGAGTGAATTCTGGTAATGGAAATTTTAAAAGAAACGGTTCCACCTTGCACCCCTTTTAAATTGCATACTCCAGGGAGGTTAGTCTCAAAAGCATTGCCTCTTGGAGGTTCAGGAACTGCTCCAACATTAAACCATTCTGGATAGGATTGCATTTCTGGAGAGTTAGAAAAAGTGGTGCTTAAAATTAGCCCACCATCCATTGAAAGATTCCAAATATCGGGTAATCCACCTAACAGTTTATTGCCTTCCCAATAGCCATGGGCGTTTAAAATGAATTCAATATTTATGAGGTTATGGGCGGGTAATTCCGGACTTTCAAATTCCATGCGTTCTTCCCAATATCTTCCTATCACATGGCCGTGATTAAAACTGTCGATATAAGGTTTGGGTACTAATCCATCCCAATTGATCACAGTAAAGCCTTTGTCATCTCCTTTTTCAAAATCATTGTAATAGGCAACTGTTGAACTAGAGATGTTTTTGAAACAACTGCTAAGAAAGAAACTAGCGAAAATGAATAATACAACAATCTTAAAGCTGGTGCGCATAGGTAAAACAGTATAGGGGCTGAAATTACAATTATTCTTCAATCGAACCCTTATTTTTGCAACCTTAACCTAATTAAAACATCTTGAAAAAACAGCAGCCTATCATTGTTGGCATCGACATCCGCGATTTGAAGCTGGCTGTTACTGGCACTAAAACATACCTGAAAGAATTAATCAATGCCTTTGAAAAAATTGCTGATCCGGAAATTAAATATGTGTATTTAGATACCCAACTTCCGGTTTATGGGGGAGGAAGCAAGTTTTTTAAAGGAATGGAGCATGTTTATTATTTTATCTGGAAACAAATATTACTCCCGTTTAAAACCTGGCAAAACAATTGTACTGTATTATTTTGTACTGATTATTTTGTACCTCTTTTACAACCCGGATTCAAAACTATCACGGTGTTTCATGATGCACTTTTTTTTGAAATTCCTGAACAGTATAATCCTGTTTGGCTAAAGATTTTTAAAATGCTGGCCATGCCAGGGGCAAAAAAATCGGCCCATATCGTGGTGCCTTCTCATTTTTCAAAAGAACGATTGCATCACTTTACCAAAATAGCTTTGGAGAAATTTGTAACTGTTTATGAGGGGCCAAAAACTATTGTAGAGCGAAAATCTGTTAGTGAAAAATTGAATCAAATTATTGATAATATACAAGGAGTGCAGTTTATATTGCATGTTGGTTCTCTCGATAAAAGGAAAAATATACCAAGACTGATCCGTGCAGTAAAATTGCTGAAACACAGAGGCCATCAGGATTTGAAACTGGTATTAGTTGGAAAGGCCAGTCCAAAGATCTTTATCAACAACGAAGCTGAGATCCTTGCCACAATTGAAGAACAGGGCATGAAAGATCAGGTTATTGTAACGGGATATTTAGAAGACGAAGAATTGGGAACCTTATATCGCATGGCAACAGCCTATTTATTTCCATCCTTATATGAAGGCTTTGGAATTCCAATGGTAGAAGCATTTCAGTTTCAGCTACCCATTGCTGCAGCCAATAATTCTTGTTTGCCGGAGATTGGTGGTGATGCGGCTTTGTATTTCGATCCACTTCAGGAAGAAGCCATGGCGAATAGTATTGAATTGCTAATAAATGATGCCTCTTTAAGAAAAGAACTCGCTGAAAAAGGAACCAAACGTTTAACTCATTTCTCATGGAATAATGCAGCTTTAGAATTGAATCAACTGTTCAAACAAACGGCTGAACTTAACTAAGCATTATTTACTTTCTTTGCAGTCTAATTAAATTAATGGCCAGTTCAATTAAAAAAGTAGATTTATTTGGTGTGCATTATGCTGTGGTAGATTATGCACTTGCTACTGAGCTTATCATGGCATGTGCCAGAACTAAAAAAAGTTTCGGTGTCTCTGCATTGGCCGTGCATGGATTGATGGAAGCATACAATGATGCCAGTTTTAAACAATTAGTCAACCAGATCGACTTAGTAGTTCCAGATGGTCAGCCTGTTCGCTGGGCTATGAATGCCTTGCATCAAACTCAATTAAAAGATCGGGTATACGGTCCGGATTTAACCGTAAAAGTATTAGAACAATGTAATGAGCTGGGATATAAAATTTTCTTATTTGGGAGTAAGCAGGATACGCTCAACAAACTCTCCAAGCAGCTCCATGAATCTTATCCCCATATTATCATTGCCGGCATGCAGGCAGATAGATTTAGGGAGGCAACTTTGGAGGAAGACTTAATGGATATCGCATTGATCAATAGTGTAGCACCCAATCTGGTATTGGTAGGAAGAGGCTGCCCCAGGCAGGAGAAATGGGTTGCGCAACACCTTTCTACTATTCATGCTCCCATGATGGCGGTTGGTGCGGCATTTGATTTTTTAGCAGGCACCGTATCTCAGGCACCTGCCTGGATGCAACAATCTGGACTAGAATGGTTCTATCGTTTATGCATGGAACCACAAAGATTGTGGAAGCGATATTTTTTTACCAATAGCTTGTTTCTGGGGGTATTTGCTAAAGCGATGGTTCGTAAAACTTTTCAACAAAAAAAGCCTTTAGCAAAATGAATGTATTAATGCTCCATTGCACTGCAGATTTATATGGTTCCAGCAGGATCCTGTTGAATGTAGTGGAGATCATGCGCAAAAAGGGTTATCAGATCATTGCCGTGTTGCCAGAAGAGGGTCCGCTTAAAATGGAACTCGAAAAATTAGGTGCAGAAGTTCGGATCATCAACCTCGGTATTCTGCGAAGAAAATATTTTACAACCTGGGGATTGATAGGCAGAATCTTTTTGTGGAAGATGGCATTTTTTAAATTAACAGTGTTGGTAATCAGCAAAAAAATTAATCTGATCTATTCCAATACTTCTGGCGTAATTGTTGGAGCCGCAGTTGCTGCAATTACCAGAAAAAAACATTTCTGGCATATTCACGAGATCATTGAAAAACCCAGAATATTAGCAAAGATTATTGGATGGTTTACCAGAGCAACTGATAAAGTGATTCTTGTTTCTGAAGCGGTTAAAACTGCCTGGCTTCCCTATATTGATGCAACTAGAATGGTGGTGATTCATAATGGAATAGATCATGTGGAAAGGTCTGCTAATGGGTCTACTTTGAAAAAAGAATTGGGATTATCGGAAGAAACCATCCTGATTGGCATGATTGGCAGAGTGCTTTATTGGAAGGGACAGTTATACTTTTTAGAAATAGCTGGGATCCTCCATCAAAACTTTCCCAATGTTAATTTTGTGCTGGTTGGCGATGCTTTTCCGGGTTATGAATACCTGTACCAAGAAATTGCCAATAAAATAACCTCTTTAAATCTTACTGAATTAGTGCATGATCTGGGTTATAGAACAGATACGGCTAATATATTGTCGGGCCTTGATCTTTTTGTGTCGCCTTCTACCATGCCGGATCCTTTTCCCACGGTAATTCTGGAGGCCATGGCTTGTGGAACCCCTATTGCAGCTACCAAACACGGGGGGGTGCTAGAAATGATAGAAGACAATCAATCGGGCATTTTTCTGCCAATTAATGAGGCAGAAAAGGCGGCTCAATTAATAGCTGTTCTGTTGGAAAATACAGAAAAGCGCATAAAAATGGGTAAAGAAGCACAGATCTTGCAGCAAAATCGCTTCACAAAGGCTCTATTTGAAAAGGATATTAGTCGGCTTTTAGCAGATTAATGCTATTTTTGGCTCCCCCTCTTTAATTTCATGCTACAATATGTAATTAGTTGAAAGTCACTAAATCCTATATCAGATACCAACAAAGCAAATATCTGGCAGACCTGCTGAGTATCAGTGCTATTGTGCTGATTGGGATACCTTTTATTGGGTTAGAGGAACATGGACCAACAAAGCCTTTTTTATTTTTACTGCTTTTTTTAACATTAGCGGCCTGGTATATCGCCTCATTTTTTTCAAGATTGTATGCCGATAGAAGAACTAATAAGTTCGCGGAAGAAATTATTTCTACTTCGTATAATTCGCTACTATTTACGATTTTACTAGCCGCATTTTTATACTTTTTTATGAAGCAGGTAACTTTTGATAACCTGTTCTTTTTAATATTTACCATTGCTATTTTTAGCAGTACCATTACCTGCAAATACATTATTCGAAAGTATATACATGGCCAGGTGTATGCGGGAAAATTCTCTGATAATTTTTTGCTAGTAGGAGCAACACCCGCTGGAGTTGACTTTTTAAATACGGTGCATAAATATGGTTACTATGGGTATAATTGTAGTGGTGTTTTACACCACACACCCGTACAATTAAATGGAAGTAAATACTTTGGAGCAGTAGAAGCATTGGAAGAAGTTTTAAGCAGCAATGATTTCGACGAAGTTGTTATAGCCCTTCCAAATACTCAACCAGAAGTAATCAAAAAAGCGGTACAGGTTTGCGATCGTTTTGCCATACCCATCAAAATAATTCCTGATCTTGACCAATTTGCAACCACTAATATTCAAGTAAATAATATTGGTTTAATTCCGGTATTAAATTTCAAATCACTACCACTCGATAAATGGGAAAACAGAACCCTTAAAAGAACTTTTGATATTGGTTTTTCTTTATTATTTTTTCTCATCATTGGTAGCTGGCTCATGCCTATTTTAATGTTAGCCATTAAGATCAGTTCCAGAGGCCCTGTAATGTTTCAACAAGTGCGATGGGGATTGAACAATGAAAAAATGATTTGTTATAAGTTTAGAACAATGGTGGTTAAGAGCAAGGATACCAATGAAAAGGGCGAGTATTTACAAGCCACAAAAAACGATCCACGTATCACTCCTCTTGGCATGTTTTTACGTAAAACAAGCCTCGATGAATTGCCTCAGTTTTACAATGTGTTGTTAGGAAATATGTCGGTAGTTGGTCCACGACCACACCCTGTTCCATTAAATATGGCTTCGATTGATACGGTAGATAATTATATGTTACGTCATATGGTAAAACCCGGTATCACCGGATGGGCACAGGTAAACGGATGCAGGGGCGAAACGAAAAATGTTTCCGCTATGCAGAAGCGTGTGAACTATGATTTGTATTATATTCATCGATGGTCGTTCTGGTTCGATTGTCAGGTAGTGCTTCAAACTATCATCAATATATTTCGCGGCGATCAAAACGCGTATTAATAATCCTTTGCATTTATGAAGTACATTTTTTTCGTTCTGTTTTTTTGTGCCATAGGTTCTACATCAATTCATGCACAAACTGTAATGGAAAATGTACATGCACCTATTTACGATTTTTTAAGTCTTCAGGCGCAAAAAGGAAATATTGTTTTTGATGATTTAGTAAGACCCATATCGCGATTAAAAATCACCGAATATTTAGATAGCTTAACAGTTACAAAAAATCATTTAAGTAAAGTAGAACGAGAAGAAATTATTTTCTATCAAAAAGAATACGGCACTGCTCTTACACAAAAGCAATGGAACTATTCTGAGAAACCCAGGTTCCTGAAAAAAGATAGTAATCATCGTTTACGATTGTTATCGGTAGAAAAAGAAAAGTTTACCTTAAATATCGATCCGCTCATTCAATCAGGCTATGAAAAAGGGGATACTACAAAAGTTACTAAGTTCGCAAGAGGAATTCAGGGATGGGCAACCTGGGGCAATCATTTTGGTCTGAACTTTTCGTTTGCTGATGCTACTGAAACTGGTTCTGGATTAAATCCTGATAAGATTTTTACACCCGACCAGGGAATTGTATTAAACACGCCAATTGTTGGAAAATCTTTTAATTATAACGAAACCAGTGCCAGCCTTTATTATTCCTGGAAGCATGGAATAGTAAGTATTGGACAGGATTACCTCTTATGGGGCTATGGCGAAAATGGCCGGATGGTTTTGTCTGATAAAGCACCTGTGTATCCTTATGTTCGTTTGAGTCTGGATATTTTAAAATGGCTACGTTTCGAATATTCAAATGCGGTATTGGCATCGAATGTGATCGATTCTAATCAAACTTATTTTAATGGCAATTCTGTTTTTGGTGGAGAGCGCATTCTTTACCGGCCAAAATATATGGCCACCAATACCCTGATTTTTAGACCAACCAAGGGTCTGGATCTTTCTTTTGGAGAATCTGTTATTTATAGCGATCAAATACAGATAGGGTATTTGCTTCCTTTCATTTACTTAAAAGGATATGATCAGTATGCCAATGGAAATAGGGGACAGGCTGGTTCTAATAGCCAGGTTTTTTTTCAAGTATCATCCCGCAATCAAATCAAGAATACCCATATTTATGGTGGTTTGTTTATCGATGAAATTAGCCTGAGTAATGTGTTCAATCCACAAAAAAGCAGGAATCAATTAGGGTATAGCCTGGGTGCTTCTATTACCGATGTATTAATACCTAATCTAACCTTACTGGCAGAATATTCCCGAATCAATCCATTTGTGTATGAGAATCAAAATACTACTCAAACTTATTATAGTAATTATAGTACGTTGGGTGATTGGATGGGCAATAATGCCGATCGATTGATTGTTTCTGCGAAATATACACCCCTGCCAAGACTTAAGTTAATGGCCAGATATCAATATATCAGAAAAGGCGGTGCTGGAACGGTTGACCAACAATACGATTTAACCAAGCCGCAGCCCCCATTCTTATTTGATTTGCAACGGAAGCAAACTGAATTACTATTTAAGGCGAATTATGAAGTTTTGAATAATTTTTATCTTACAGGAAGTTATTCGGCTACTAATCAATTATTGGCTCCTAACTTTTTGACTAAGAATTTTAAGACCTTAAGTTTAGGAATGTCTATTGGTCTTTAAGATTAAAAACAAAAAACGATATTTACACTTTAAAACCCTCCATGCAAATAAAAACCAGGTTTCTATATCAGTCTCTTTTTTTATTCCTTTTTGTAGCATTGTCTTTTGCTGCCAGCGCCCAGATGCCCACTAACCTCAAAAATATTAAGGTAAATCAGCTGAGCGACCAACAAGTGGCACAGATCTGGCAACAGTTTCAACAATCCGGGGTTTCTGAAATGGATGCCATGAATATTTTGAAGCAGAAAGGTATGAGCGATGTGGAAGCCACCAACCTACGTTTAAGAATTGCGCAACTCCAAAAAACTAATCCGCATTCTACCATCAGCAAACCTTTAGGTAAGGATTCTACTTCCATCTCAAGAGATAGTATTGCTGTAATAACCCCTTTGTTAAAAAAACAAACACGCTATTATGGCTATGAGTTTTTTAGCAACCCCATGATGAGCTTTGAGCCGAACTTAAAATTGGCTACTCCTAAAAATTATATTCTTGGTCCTGATGATGAACTTACGGCCATCCTTACTGGTCAAAATGAAGTAAACAATACTTTGAAAGTTTCACTGGAAGGACAAATTCAATTACCCTATGCAGGACTTGTACAGGTAAATGGGCTAACCATTGAAGAAGCTACTGCCAGAATTAGAGCAAAGTTTTTAAAAGTGTATCCGGGTTTACAATCTGGCAAAACACATTTAAGTGTTAACCTCAGCAATATCAGAAGTATCAAGGTTTCGGTGATTGGTGAAGCACAACAACCCGGGGCTTTTCAAGTGTCTTCACTGGCTTCTGTGTTTAATGTTTTATATCAATCGGGTGGTCCCAATGAAAATGGATCCTTACGCCAGATTGAATTGATCAGAAATAATAAAGTGATACAAACTATCGACTTGTATGAATTTTTACAGCATGGTTTAATGAGCAATAATATTCGTTTGGAAGATCAGGACATCATTCGATATCCAGTGTATACCAAGCGTGCATTTATAGGAGGACAAATTAAACGACCCGCATTTTATGAGTTAAGAACCAACGAAAATTTGCTGAGTCTTTTAAATTTTGCAGGTGGGTTTACCGATACTGCTTATCAGGAAATGTTGAAGGTATATCAGGTAACAGGAAAGGGAAGAATGTTGCGCGATATCAAACGAGAATTGTTTATTGGGTATAATTTACTCAATGCCGATTCAGTAGTGATAGAGGCAATAGCACCTGAAGTGAGAAATGTGGTAACCCTATCTGGTGCTGTGTTTCACCCCGGCCCTTATGAATTAAGTGAAGGTTTAAGTTTAGTACAATTGATTAGTAAAGCGGATGGAATAAAAGAAGAAGCATTAACAGGAAGAGGCTTTATTAAAAGAAAAAAAATGGGCAATGAGCGGATGATGCTTGCCTTCGAATACGAACAATTAAAGACGGGCAAACAAGCAGATATTTTATTGACAAGAGAAGATTCCATTGTAGTGTTATCGGCCGATAGTTTAAGAAATAATTTAAGTTTAACAGTAGGAGGTGAAGTACGTGTGCCGGGAATGTTCGAATATAGAAGAGGCATTCGTTTAGCAGATCTGATTATTATGTCAGGAGGATTTACCAATGAAGCAGCGAATCATCGTGTAGAGATTTCAAGATTAGAAAAAAATAAAGCAGATACACTTGCGAATAAATTAATCAAGCTCATTACTATTGATGTTGACTCGGCTTTACAAAATGAGAATAGTCAAATTTTATTAGAGCCTTTAGATTATATACATATACCCAGACTACTTAATTACCGCAATTTGGGATATGTAAATATTCGTGGGGAAGTTTTATTTCCCGGAGATTATATGTTGAGCAGAAGGGATGAAACTGCACCAGAGATGATTAAGCGTGCAGGTAGTGGAACGCCGATTGCGGCATTACAAAATGCACAATTATATCGTAATGGTGTTCGGGTAGAAGTTGACTTACTTTCTGGGGAGGATAAGAAAACAAATATTGAATGGTTACTGTTGCCAGGCGATAGTATTTATATACCGCGTCAGGGAACTTTTATAGAAGTAAAGGGATTTGTAAATACACCACAACTATTACGATTCAACAGTACCCGTTTCAAATATTATATTTCAGCAGCTGGTGGCGTAAATGAAAAAGGTTCGCTGAAGCGGGCATATATTCAATATCCAAATGGTATTAACAGACCCATTCGTAAATTCTTATTTTTCAGAAATTATCCAACCGTAAAAGAAGGCAGTAGAATTATAGTACCAGAAAAGGGAATCAATGAATTAACTAAATTATCCTTTGCAGAGCTAGCTACGGTAACAACATCGTTAACAGCTTTATTAGGATTAATCATAGCGCTGAAAAAGTAAAAAGAAGTTATTAAATATATTAAGTTCCCCGCCCTCTGGAGGGGTGCCAGACAGGGCTGGATGGAAGGCACACATGAAAAATAAATTATGTCAACAAAAAATATTTCAGAAGAACCCGAATTTTCCATTGTAGGATTGCTGGCAAACTGGCTATCAGTTTTTAGTTCTCTACTAAATCACTGGAAGCAAATTGCTATAGCTGCCATCATTGGTGGAGTAATTGGTTTGAGTTATTCTTTACTCGTAAAACCAACCTACACTGGCCGTCTTACTTTTGTAGTGGAAGAAGCCAAACAATCTGGTGGAGGAATGCTCTCTGCATTGGCCGGACAATTTGGGGTAGATATTGGCGGTATGGCGGGTACCAGTGGTGTACTTGCGGGTGATAATGTGCAGGAACTTTTAAAGAGCCGATTTCTGATTAAAAAAGTATTGTTGAGTAAGAGCCCTATGGATAGTTCCATCAGTATTGCCGACAGTTATGCAAAAGTATATGGCTGGGAAAAAGATTGGAAAGAGCCCGTTTTAATTGCTGCAAATAATCTTACGCGCAGACAAGACAGCTTGTTACAATTAATGGTTAAAAGAGTTTTAGAAAAAGAATTGTCGATCAGTAAACCCGATAAAAAACTGGGCTTTTTTGAATTAACGATCAATAATAAAAACGAATTATTGAGTCAGGCAATTTGTCAAAAACTCATTAAAGAGGCAACAAGTTTTTATATCGATACCAAAACCAGGAGATTAAAAGTAAATGTAGATAGACTGCAACATAAATCAGATAGTCTGGAATATTTATTAAATAGAAAAACCTTCACCACATTAGCTCAGAACCGCGATATGCTAAATCTTAATCCTGCTTTTACCACAGCGGGTGTGGATTTAGAAATTAGTAATCGCGATAAAATAATGATCTCTTCTATTTATGCAGAAGTGGTAAAAAATTTAGAGATTAGTAAAACTGCTTTAATTCAGGAAACACCTACTGTGCAGATTGTAGATCAACCCGAATTGCCTTTAAAGAAAAATGAGTGGAAATGGTGGATGGCCTTACTAGTAGGGGCTTTTGGAGGAATGATTGTTACGAGTAGTACCTTTTTATTTTCAAAAGCCAATAAATGAAGCAACTAATAGTTCCCTTTTTTCTTTTATTGAGTTTTAATGCTATTGCACAATCTTTTCCAATAGGTGAAATCGAAGATCAAGCCCTTCGACAAATGCAGTTGCAGGGAAAATTATCAGCAGACTATTCCTTTACTTCAAGACCATATACCAGTGGAGATTCTGTTACCTATCAATCCATTAACGCATGGCTGGAAGGAAACGATCATTTCGAATCCAGTAAAAAAAAATCTCCTTTCGAATATAGTTTGCTACCTATTATTTGGAAGCAACAATATAATAGTCACCACCCCTTTGGCTGGAACGATGGAGGCATGATTCCTGCTAAAGGATATCAGACTATGATTAGTGCAGGCATCTTTGCTAAAGCCGGTCCTTTAAGTATTCAACTGCAGCCCGAAATGGTGTATGCGGCGAATCCCAATTTTGCATCAAGCGATTTATATGGTGCCCCAACTAATGGAGCCTATAAAAAATTATTTCCCGGACAATCGTCTATTCGGTTGAATGTTAAGAATTTTTCTTTGGGAATTTCTTCAGAAAATCTTTGGTTTGGTCCGGGAACCAATAGCTCTTTGTTGATGAGCAATAATGCACCGGGTTTTTTACATCTTACTTTTAATAGTATCCGGCCTATTAAAACACCGATAGGTAGTTTCGAATGGCAATTGATAGCAGGAAGAATGGAATTTGATTCCACGCTTTTATCGCAGGTGACTAATTTAAAGCCCGCATCGTATGTAGTTTATCCCATGACGCAGGATTGGCGCTATTTAAATACATTGTCTCTTTCCTGGCAACCCAAGTGGATGAAGGGTGTATTCTTTGGAATTAACCGGGTGTTTCAAGTGTTTCATTCAGACTTGCTAATACCCCCATCGAATTTCATGAACGACTATCTTCCCGTATTCAGTACTTTATTTAAGCAAAGTATCACAAATACAGAAGATAATAAAAGAAGGGATCAGGAAATTTCCCTGTTTACCCGTTGGGTATTTCCGAAAACACATGCCGAGTTGTATGTAGAATATGGATGGAATGATCATAGTTATAATATCCGTGATTTTTTAATGTCGCCCACCCATTCGGCAGCTTATCTATTTGGATACAAGAAATTAATTTTATTAACTAACCATCGAAAATTATTAATTGAATCAGAGATCACGCATATGCAAGAGTCGCAAGATCGGTTAGTGAGAGGGGCGGGTAATTGGTATGAGCATGACCAGATTTTAATGGGTTATACACATGAAAACCAAATTATGGGAGCCGGCTCGGGATTTGGTAATAATGTGCAAACGATTTCTTTGAAAGATATTAATGGATGGAAGCAATGGGGTGTTCAATTAGAAAGGATCCAAAACGATCCATTATTGACTGATGTGAAATGGACGGATTATGCGCTTGGGTTGAGTGGACAAGTGCGGAAAGAAAACTGGATCTTTCTGTTAAACACCAGCTTTATTTATTCTGATAATTATGCATGGGTAGACAAAAAAACGGCCTTTAATTTTCATGGAACATTGTCGGTACAATACCGACTCAATCATTTTTAATAAACCCATATGTTTATTCGTTTTAAAATAGGATTCTTCCTCATTCTCTCCATTTGGATTTCTGTATCGGAAGCCCAGACAGCTGTTAATAACGCTACCCGTGATTGGCAAAGAATCCAACAATTAACCGACACTGCAAAATCAGCTGCTTCATTTACCATACAATCGGGTAGCACTGATCCGGTAGAGGGGTGGAAATTAATAAAAAAATCAAAGATCCCTTTTCAACTGGCCATACTTCCTTTTGGAATAACGCTTCAAAATAATTCAGATCATCCCTGGGGCATTAACGATGCATCCATGATTCCTGCAGCCGGATTTCAAACGCAGGTAACTGCAGGGATTAAAATCAGCTCGGGTAGATTTACCCTACAAATAGCCCCGGAACTAGTAAAGGCGAATAATCCTGATTTCCCGGGATTTCCATCCTTCCAATATAATTTTTTATGGAATCGGTATTATAAATATCTCAACCAATCTGATTTGCCCCAACAATTTGGAACGGGGGTATATCAAAAAATATTTGCTGGTCAATCCAGTTTTCGATACAGCACCAATCAACTATCGGTAGGTATTTCAACCGAAAATATCTGGTGGGGACCTGGCAGGCGCAATGCATTGGTGATGTCGACCAATGCCCCCGGATTTTTGCATGCTACCTTTAATTCTGTAAAGCCCCTGGAAACTTCCATTGGTTCTTTCGAATGGCAGTTGATTGCCGGCCAATTAACCAGTTCTGGAATACTGCCACCCGACACCAATCGGGTGTTTAATGGGCATTTTGTATATCAACCCAAGAAAGAAGAAAACAGGTATATTTCAGGGGTAGCCATTAACTGGCAACCCAAATGGATAAAAGGGTTGTGGCTGGGTGCAACCAGTGCGTCTTATCTCTATCAATCGGAAGCGCAAAGACTGGCCGATTTATTACCTCTTGATGGGTTCATCAAAACTAATAAAGCAAAAGCTGGGCATAAAGCCTCTTTGGGTTCTTTATATGCGCGCTATATTATGCCACAGGATTTAGCGGAAGTCTATTTCGAATATGGCAGAACAGATAAAGCTCCCAATATTTTGAATGTACTTACAGACCAGAGCTATCCCAAGGGATTTATTTTTGGATTACGTAAATTATTCCCACTACCACATAAAGGCAGTTTTATTCAATTTGCTACAGAGTTTACGCAATTGCAATTAGATAATGCCAATTTGTTGCTCGATTCTAATAGTACCAGTTGGTACACCAACGCATATGTGCGTCAGGGCTTTACCAATAATGGGAAAACTCTGGGAGCAGGAATTGGACCGGGTTCCAATAGCCAGAGTGCAGAAATTTCCTGGATCAAGGGGTTAAATAAAATTGGTTTGGTGTTTGAAAGGGTGGTGCGGAATAACGATTATTATTATTATGCCTATACTCCTTCCGGAGATTTTAACAGGCATTGGATTGATCTGTCAACAGAATTAGTTGCTCAATGGAAGTGTAAAAAATTAATGATCGCTGCTAACTTTGCCATCATTCGATCTTTGAATTACGAATGGTTTTCCATGCCATCAGATAATGCAGCAGCTTCTTATTTTAAAGGTGGATGGGATGTACTAAATTATCATGGGCAGATTTCGCTGAGGTACCAGTTATAAAATGGCATTTAATTTTTAATATTATAGCACCCCGCCTGCCGCTTGCGGAGTACTTGGGATAGCACCCCGCCTGCCGCTTGCGGAGTACTCGGGATAGCACCCCTCCTGCCGCTTGCGGATAGGAGGGGAAGGCCAAGCGACTGAGCGATGGCCGGGGTGGTTGCTCACTAAAACAAACATGCATGTTTCTCTTAAAAAACGAACCACCCCGCCGTATGCCGTTGTCGCGGCATCGGCTGCCCCTCCTATGCGCAAGCGCACATGAGGGGTAATTATTAAAATAGATTGCGCAAGCGCACAGTAGGGGTAACTATTTGAAAGTACATTCGCATGCTCACAGTAGGAGTGTTTATTAAAATTATAACCTCCAATAAAACCTACAAACTTTCCTAGCCAGCTCCCTATCATAAAAAGCTTTTACATCAAATAAATACAATTCATTAGAGGTAGCATGTGCTATTAATCTCTCTAAAGTAAGTGCTTTAAATGCATCATGTTTTACGGCTAAAATAATGGCATCATATTGTACATGTGCAGGAATGGAAGGAATGATTTTTTCTTTGGTTGGATTAAATGCGGAGGCATTTGCAATAGGGTCTACCAGATCTACTTTTACGGCGTAATCGATGAGTTCGTTTACGATATCAAAGACTTTAGAATTGCGGGTATCGCCAATATTTTCTTTAAAGCTGCAGCCTAAAACCAATACCCGGCATTGCGTAATATTTTTGCCTGCTTGTAATAAAGTTTTCACGGTTTTCTCTGCAATAAATTTCCCCATCTCATTATTCACTAATCTCCCGGAATGAATCACACGTGGACTATAACCCAGTTCCTCTGCTTTATGCGTTAAATAGTAGGGGTCCACACCAATACACTGGCCGCCAACTAAGCCGGGTTCGAAGGGCATAAAGTTCCACTTGGTAGCAGCGGCTTTTAATACTTCTCGCGTGTCTATGCCCATTCTATCGAAAATGAGTGCCAGCTCATTTACAAAAGCGATATTTAAATCCCGCTGTGCATTCTCAATTACTTTAGCGGCTTCTGCAATTTTAATAGAGGGGGCGGGGTAAATACCCGCGGTAATAACAGCACCGTAAAGGTTTACTAAATCAGCAAGCGTGGAAGTTGAGTCTCCAGCTACAATTTTTAAAATAGAGGCAATTGGTCTTTGTGTGTCTCCTGGATTAATTCTTTCGGGAGAGTAGCCCACAAAAAAATCCTGCTTCCATATTAAACCACTTTGTTGCTCTAAAATGGGGATGCAAATTTCTTCGGTAAGGCCAGGATACACGGTACTCTCAAATACCACAGTCATCCCTTTTTGCAAAATGCCGCCGATCATTTGGGTGGCTTTTCTAAGCGGACCCAGTTCAGGTTTATTCTGCGCGTCTATATCGGTAGGGATGGTAATAATCAAGTGCGAGCAATCGGAAAGCTCATTGATGTCAATGCAAAAGCGCAGCGAAGCTTGCGTTAATTGCGCAGCCGATGAAAGCCCATTAGGATCAATCCCTGCTTGCAATGATTTAATCTTTGCGGCATCAATATCAAAGCCTAGCACAGTATATTTCTCCGCAAAAAGTGCAGCCAAAGGAAGCCCAACATATCCCAAGCCGATGATTCCTAATTTAATTGACATGGGTAAAAGTAAAAAGTAAAAAGTAAAAAGTAAAAAGAAGATGAATTAGTGAGAAGTGAGGAATGAGAAGTGAGAAGTGAGGAATGAGAAGTGAGAAGTGAGGAATGAGAAGTGAGAAGTGAGGAATTGGAAGTGAGGAATGAGAAGTGAGAAGTGAGGAATGAGAGGTGAGAGGTGAGAAGTGAGAAGTGAGAAGTGAGGAATAGATC
>CAIJZG010000026.1 GCA_903825065.1 uncultured Bacteroidota bacterium | reverse complement strand
TCATAGATCGTGGAAAGTTTAGCAAAAGAACAAATAATTAAAGACCTGCTACCACAAAAGTTTGGCAAAGCAGGAAAGATTTGGGTGGGTATATTATTGGCATTTTGTACGCTTGGTGTTATAGCATACATTTTGCAATTAAAAAATGGGCTGGTAGTTACTGCTATGCGCGATTATGTGTCATGGGGTATCTATATCTCAAACTTTGTATTCTTTGTAGCCATCAGTCTGGTGGGCTCTTTGATTACCGCGGTTTTGAGATTAACTCAGGCAAAATGGAGTACTCCACTTACTAGAATTGCAGAAATTATAGCAGTATCGGCAATCACATTTGCTTCGATCATTATCGTAGTTGATATGGGACGTCCTGATCGCTTTTATAATTTGTTTATACATGGTCGATTACAATCGCCAATTGTTTGGGATGTGATAGTAATTACCACTTATTTCTTTGTGAGTATTTTATTATTATATTTTCCTCTGTTGCCTGATATGGCAATTATGATGCAACGCAAAGATCAAACTGGTATGTTATGGTTAAATAAGTTGTATGCTTATTTGGGAAAATTCTGGAAAAATACGGCTGCGCAAATTCATATTAGTGAAAAAGCAATTAATATTTTATCGATTACCATTATTCCTGTAGCATTTGCGATACACACAGTTACTTCCTGGCTTTTTGCAACTACTTACCGCCCAGGTTGGGATAGTACCAACTTTGGTGCATACTTTATTTCTGGTGCGTTTTTAGTGGGTGCTGGAGCAGTTGTTGTAGCTATGTTTGTTTTTAGAAAAGCCTATCATCTTGAAAACTATATTAAAGATGACCATTTCGATAAAATGGGTAAAGTCTTGGTTCTATTAGCGTTATTGTATTTATATTTTAATGTAAACGAATTCCTAGTACCCGCTTTTAAAATGAAAAAATCTGAAGAAGAACATTTAATGGGATTGTTTACTGGCGAATTTGCTTATGTTTTCTGGTTTGCAATTTCTACAGCTATGCTTATTCCGATTTTTATTCTGATTCAGAAAAAGGGACGAAAACCATTGCCCGCATTCATTGCTGGTTTATTAGTAGTAATTGGATCATGGTTTAAAAGATACTTAATTGTAACGCCAACATTGTTGCATCCATTTTTACCGATGCATGATGTACCGGAATCATACAAACACTATTTCCCAACATGGCAAGAATGGGCAATAGCAATGGGTTCCCTGGCTGGAGCTTTATTAGTAGTTACTTTTTTTGCAAGAATATTTCCAATTATTCCAATACAGGAAACAATCACTGAAATCGAAGAACATGAACAAGCATAGCAAAATATTTTTTACCGCTATACTATTACAGTTATTAGCGATTACTGCATTTTCGCAGGCTGAAAAGAATGATCTTTCTTTAAGCATTAGTTATTTTAATAGCAATAACCATATTCAATATTTGGTGGCCCATGCTAAATCTAAGATTGATGGAAAATTTCAAATGATTCCCAATATTAATCTCAGTTTTTATATTGGCACCGAAGACGCTGCGAATTTGCTGGGGAAAGCTGTAACAAATGATAAAGGAGACGCCTTATTATTTATCCCACCAAATGCAAAAGATGAGTGGAAGAAAGCTGCCAAAGTTAGTTTCGTCATTGTATCTCAAAAGACAAAAGAGTTTGATGAAGCAAAGGGTAATGTAGATATTACAAAAGCTAAAATTCAAATTGATACTTTAGCAGATAAAAAAATTACAGCTACTTTATTGGAATTAAAAGATACCATATGGACTCCAGTAAAGGCAGTGGATATGAAGTTTGCTATTAAAAGATTAGATGCAGATTTAAATGTGGCTGAAACACCTACTTATGCTACTGATTCTTTGGGAGTTGCTAGCGCAGATTTTAAAAGAGATAGTTTGCCAGGAGATTCAAAAGGCAATCTTATATTAATAGCTAAAGTAGAAGACAACGATACTTACGGAAATCTTTCTTCAGAGAAAATTGTGCCATGGGGAAAACCAATAAAATATTATACTGAATTTGAAAAAAGAACCTTGTTTGCAAGAAGAGGAAAGTCTCCTATTTGGTTGGAGTTATTGGCCTATTCAATTGTGCTAGCTGTTTGGGGTGTTTTAATTTACTTAATCGGACAAATCAAAAAGATGAAAAAGCTTGGACTTAATTAGCAGTTATAAATTGATAATAACCAATCAAAACGGGTGGACATTTGTTCACCCGTTTTTTTTTATGTCTATGAGTTCATGTAAAAAATTAAATTGATTCAATTTCTTGCACTAAATTCAAGAATATCTAAAACTCTGTTATGCGCAAATTCGTATTGATATTTTCTACTATATTATTTTTAAACTATTTAGTCGTAGCTCAAAATATACCTTCTCCAAAATCGCACTTTGGATTCTCAATTGGCGATAACTATCAGTTAGCCACATTTACACAAACTGAATTGTACTTAAAGAAATTAGCAGCTGTTTCTAAAAAAATGAAACTGGTAACTATCGGTAAAACAGAAGAAGGTAGAAATCAATACATGGTAATCGTATCTGATCCAAATAATCTTGCAAAGCTCAATAAGTATCAATCAATCTCTCAAAGAATGGCTAGAGCAGAAGGACTTACTGATGCTGAAGCTAAAACATTGGCAACAGAGGGAAAAGCGGTAGTATGGATTGATGGCGGTTTGCATGCAACAGAAGTGGTGGGTATTCATCAATGGATTGAATCAGTATATCAACTTATTACCAGAACAGATGAGGAGACAAAAAGAATCTTGCAATCAACCATAATATTATTTGTTCATGCAAATCCAGACGGACAAGAATTGGTATCTAATTGGTACATGCGAAATAGCGATACACTAAAACGTAGTACATCTAATTTGCCAAGACTCTATCAGAAATATATTGGACACGATAATAATCGCGATTTCTATATGATGAATATGAGTGAATCAAAAAATATGAGTAGGCAACAATATATCGAGTGGATGCCACAGATTTTATATAATCACCATCAAACTGGTCCAGCTGGAACTGTTGTTGCTGGTCCGCCTTATCGCGATCCATTTAATTATGTGTATGATCCATTATTGGTAACAGGGATTGATGCAGTAGGTGCAGCTATGAGTAGCAGATTAAATGCAGAAGGCAAACCAGGTTATACTATGAAAAGCGGTTCTGTGTATTCAACCTGGTGGAATGGTGGTTTGAGAACTACAGCATACTATCATAATATCATCGGATTGCTCACAGAAATTATTGGGAACCCTACACCAAGTAAAATTCCTTTCGTGCCAAGCCGTTTAATACCCAATAGTGCTACACCCTTTCCAATTGAACCAAAGCAATGGTTATTTCAAAATTCAATTGATTATTCAGTTTCTCTAAACTATGCGGTATTAAATTATGCTGCAAGGTATAAGGATGAGTTGTTAATGAATATTTATACAATGGGAAAACATTCTATTGAAGCAGGTAGTAAAGATCATTGGACCTTGTCACCTAAAAAAGTAGAGTTGGTTACTGAAATGTATAAGGAAGATAAAAAAGAAATGAAGGGCGATACTTTGCCGCTTGATTATTTTGGAAAGATCTATCGCAAACAAGAATTAAAAGATGCCCGAGGTTATATTGTTCCAATTAATCAACCAACAACTGCTATCAATTTTATTAATATTTTAATTAACAGTGGCATCCGTGTGGAACAAGCAAAAGCAGATTTTACTGTGGCTGGAAAAACATATCTGGCTGGCTCATACATTGTAAAAACCAATCAGGCATTTCGTCCGCATGTGATTGATATGTTTGAACCACAGGATCATCCAAATGACTTTCAATATCCAGGCGGCCCACCAGTACGTCCTTATGATGCCGCTGGTTGGACACCTGCATTTACCATGGGAATTCAGTTTGATAGAATTTTAGAATCTTTTGATGGGCCTTTTGAAACCATTCCATACGGACAAGTTCAAACCGCTAAAGGAAAAATGCATGAGACTGCAGTTGCTGTTGGGTATTCATTCTCAACAAAAGACAATGCAAGTTTTATTTTATTGAATGATTTATTGAAGGCTGGCATAACTGTATCAAAAAGTTCAGATCAATTTTATGTGTCAAATAATGCAACTGTTTTGCCCTTATTAAAAAAGGTAAGTGCCGAAAATGGGTTGATCATAAATGCAGAAGATAAAACCCCATCACAAACATTTAGTATAGTTTCTGCAAAAAGAATTGCTCTATGGGATTCTTATGGCGGTTCGATTCCAGCTGGTTGGGTAAGATGGATTATGGAACAATATCATTTTCCATTTAGTTTGATATATGCAAAAGAGATTGATGCAGCTAGTTTGAAAAGCAAATATGATATAATCGTATTTGTAGGCGGCGCAATTCCGTCATTACGTGCAGAGGCACCTAACGAATGGGATGAAAAAGAACCAAAGGAAGGAGAAATACCAGCTGAATTTCAACCATTGCTTGGTAAAATCACAGCAGCTAAATCAATTCCGGCATTAAAAGAATTTTTAGAATCAGGTGGTGATATCGTTACAATCGGCACCAGCGCCAATCTTGCCTATCATTTGCAATTACCAGTGCGAAATGCGTTGGTGGAAGTGGTAAATGGAAAAGAGAAAAACCTGCCAGGTGAAAAGTTTTATATCCCAGGATCTGTGATGCAAATTACTGTTGATAATAAACAAAAAGAAAATTGGGGATTGGGTAATAAAACAGATGTTTATTTCAGTGCCAGTCCGGTTTTTAAATTATTACCTGGAGCTATATCTAATGGCGATGTTACACCCCTAGCCTGGTATGCCTCCGATAAAACATTGAGGAGTGGTTGGGCTTTTGGCCAGTCTTATTTGCAAGATGGAGTAGCAGCATTTGTAGCAAAGGTTGGTAAGGGGCATTTATATGTATATGGTCCTGAGATTACCTTCCGTGCACAAACTCATGGTAGTTATAAAATGCTTTTTAATCAATTATTTGATCAGAAATAAAACTTTGTGATAGACCTGGAATATGTTCCGATAAATTAATTTTGGTAAATTAGATGTACATACATACATTTGTATTGTGAAATTAGAAGAGGCCATAAAAAGTAATAAATTTAAAAACGAAACGCAGAAGGCAGCTTTGAATGTATTGTATACGGCTTGGTGGTTGAAGACTAATATGAGCAAGGGGTTAAAAGAGTTTGGTATCACACACGAGCAATATAATGTGCTTAGAATTTTAAAGGGGAAATATCCTGATCAAATTTGTGTAAGGGATATCGCTTGTAGAATGATTGAGAAAAATTCAAACGTACCAAGAATTGTAGACCGATTAGAAATTAAAAAATTAGTAAAAAGAACTACTTCGCAATTAGATAAAAGGGAAACAGTTATTTCTTTAACTCATGCTGGTATTTTATTATTAGAAGCAAGTACCAAGTCAATTGATCATACTATGGAAACGGTTACTTTACTTACTGAAATTGAATCAATTCAACTTAATAAGTTATTGGAAAAATTAAGAAGTTCAGAGCGGTAGATTTTTTTAAAATAATAGGTGTATATACATATAAATTAATAACATGAAAACCATATTACACAAAGCAGCTTCAAGAGGACATGCCAATTTCGGATGGCTGAATAGTTATCACACTTTTAGTTTTGGTCAATATCAAAACAATGAAAGGATACATTTTGGGGCACTTAGAGTATTAAATGATGATACCGTTAGTGCAGGAATGGGTTTTGGTAAACACCCTCATGATAATATGGAAATAGTTTCTATTCCGCTTTCTGGCGATTTGCATCATGAGGACAGTACAGGAAGAAGCGAAATTATTCGTCAGCACGATGTTCAAATTATGAGTGCTGGAAGTGGTATTGCGCATAGCGAAATGAATGCGAATAAAGACAAAGAGGTGAAATTTTTACAAATCTGGGTATTCCCTAAACTTAAAAATATTAATCCCCGGTATGAACAAAAGTCTTTTCTACCAGAAGACCGTGTGAATCAAATTTTGAATGTTGTAGCCCCTGATAATGAGGAAGCTATTTTTATTAATCAAGATGCATGGTTTTCTTTAGGAAAATTTTCTAAAAAGTACACCACAGATTATGAAATTAAAAAATCTGGAAATGGTGTTTATGTTTTTGTATTATCTGGAAGTGTTTTGGTTAACGATCAAATACTTGAAACTAGAGATGGATTTGGTATTTGGGAAACAGATTCATTGCATATAACTGCTACTACCGATGCTGAAATTTTATTAATCGACGTACCCATGGAATTATCATAACTATCAAAGCTATTTTTATGCTTACTAATAGAACTATCAAAGCAATTCTATATGCAACACCAATGGACATGGGTGGTTTCCCAATTAGGCAACCATTCCCTTCTCATAAAGCAGAGCACATAGATCCATTTTTGTTATTGCATCATGCAGAAATAAAAGTTCCATCACATAAACCTGTTTTGCAATCGGGAGTAGGTCCCCATCCTCACCGCGGATTTTCTCCAGTGAGTTTTATTTTTAAAGGCGGGGTACATCATCGGGATAGTAGAGGCAATAATCATGTAGTATATGCTGGCGGTACGCAATGGATGAATGCCGGGATGGGTATGATTCATAGTGAAAGACCGCCTGCCGATATCCATGAAATAGGAGGTGTGCAAGAATTGATTCAATTATGGGTGAACACGCCAGCAAAAAATAAAATGGACCAACCTTCTTATCAACCTTTGAATGCCAATGAAACCCCAGAAATAATTTCGCAAGATGGATTGACACAAATTAAAATTATTGCAGGTGAGTTAGATGGTGTTAAAGGTCCGATCAAAACTTTATCAGATGTAAACACATTCACAATAAAAATACTGAAAGGCGCAAAATATTATTTCACTATTCCTGCTACACATAATGCATTTATTTATGTAATGGATGGTCAAATTCAGATAATAGGAGATTCTTTGGTAGATGCAAAATATGTGTTAAGCTTTAATCAAGATGGAGAAGGTATAGCAATTGAGGCGTTTGCAGATACACATTTATTCATGGGTACGGGTGAACCACTTAATGAACCAATTGCTTCACATGGACCATTTGTAATGAACACACAAACAGAGATCATGGAAGCTATTAGGGATTATCAGTTGGGGAAGATGGGGGTTCTAATCGAAGAGTGAAAATTGTAACGATAAAATTGAAAAGTGTAAAGAATTTAAAACAATAAATTATAATCTTTAAACCTAAAAACAAAAAATATGTCAACTTACAAAATCGATGCAGCACACAGTGAAATTACTTTTAAAGTGAAGCACTTAATGATTACAAACGTTTCTGGTAGCTTTGCAAAATTTGATGCAACCATGGAATCTGATTTAGCTGATTTCAGCGATGCAAAAATTAACTTTGAAGCGAATGTAGATTCCATTTCTACTAATAGCGCAGACAGAGATGGACACTTAAAAAGCGATGATTTCTTTTCTGCAACAAAATTTCCAGTCATTAGTTTTAAATCAACTTCATTTACTAAAAAAAGTGGGGCTGATTACACTTTAACTGGAGATCTTACAATCCGCGATATAACTAAATCTGTTTCATTCCCAGTTGAATTTGGCGGTACTGCTACTGATCCTTATGGTCAAGTAAAGTCTGGTTTTGAAATTGCTGGTAAATTCAATCGTTCTGATTTTGGTTTATCATGGAGTGCTATTACTGAAGCTGGTGGAGTTGTTGTGAGCGATGAAGTAAAGCTTCATTTAAATGTACAAATGATTAAACAAGCTTAATCTAAGTATCAACTGATTAATTATTAAAGTAAATTTGAAGGATAATTTTAATTGATTATTGAACCCAAAATCAATTTCGGTGTTATATTAGTTTATCTACAAATTAGTGATTATGAATATTGCGATTATATCAGGAAGTCCAAGAAAAGGTAGTGTAACCCACCGCCTTGCTTTATTTTTAAAAAATCAGCTAAACGAGAAAACAGCTCACGAAGTAAACATAATTGATGTTAGAGAATGGAATTTGCCTCTTTTACAGGATGTTTTTATGTCGGTAGAAAAGACCCCCATTGAATTCAAGGAA
The DNA here is from genome assembly GCA_903825065.1 of uncultured Bacteroidota bacterium. Taxonomy (GTDB): domain Bacteria; phylum Bacteroidota; class Bacteroidia; order Chitinophagales; family Chitinophagaceae; genus Sediminibacterium. Next base: position 6,281 of record CAIJZG010000026.1, on the reverse strand, counting down.
CTTGCTAAGAAGATGTTTTCTGCAGATGCTTTTATTTTGGTTACTCCCGAATATAATGGAAGTTATTCTCCAGCAATGCAGAATCTGCTAGACCATTTTCCTAAACAGAATCACAAAGTGTTTGGAATAGCTCCAGCTTCAGTTGGGGGGATGGGAGGCATGAGAGCAAGTCAGCAATTACTTCTCTTAGTCCCTGCTCTTTTTGGTATTGCATCACCTTATATGTTGGTCACGCCATTTGTGGACAAAAAATTCAATAGTGAAGGCCATTTATTGGATGAAAACTTCCAAAAGATGGTAGATCTGTTTCTGAATGAGTTTCTGTGGTTAGCAGAAACACTAAAACCAGAGTCAATTACTGTTTATAATTAACTAGAATAAAATGTGGCGGAGTTGTAACTTCGCCACTTTCTTTTAATAAACATCATGAGCGACGATATCAAACATGAATGTGGGCTAGCCTACATCCGCCTTAGAAAACCTTTTTCCTATTACCTGCAAAAGCATGGTTCAGTAACTTATGGGCTTAGTAAGCTCTACCTGTTAATGGAAAAACAACACAATCGCGGACAGGATGGTGCTGGGCTGGCATCCGTTAAGCTAAATACAGAACCTGGAAATCCTTTTCTTTATAGAATGAGGAGTAATGCTCCCCAGCCAATTGCAGATTTATTTTTCAAAATTGGTCAGGAAGTTGCTGAACTCGAAAAATATCAGCCAGATATAAAACAACATCCCGGTTTAATGAAAGGGCATTTGCCTTTTCTAGGTGAATTATTGTTGGGACATTTAAGATATGGCACTCAGGGAAAGAATAATGTTGAGTTTTGTCATCCATTTATTAAGCGTGATTTAATGCCCGGAAAAAATTTGGCCCTGGCAGGAAATTTTAATCTGGTGAATACCGACGAATTATTTGATTTGATTAATATGAGTCCGGGTGAATTTCAAAAGCAAAGTGATCTTGCGGCCATGCTGGAAGTGGTTCACCATTTTCTCACTAAAGAAGATGAATTGAATCCGAATGCAGCTGATATTGTAAAAGTTTTAAAGAAAGCTGCACCACTTTTCGACGGTGGTTATACTATTGGAAGTTTAATAGGAAATGGATATAGTTTTGTGATGAGAGATGCACATGGAATAAGACCAGCTTATTACTATATTGATGATGAAGTAATTGTTTCTGCAAGTGAGAGAGCAGCAATAAGAACAACATTTAATGTTGGTGAAAATGAAGTGATGGAACTAATGCCTGGTTCAGCTTTGATAGTAGATGACAAGGGAAATTATGTAATAGAACAAATCCTGGAGCCAAAAGAAAGACGTGCTTGTAGTTTTGAAAGAATTTATTTTAGCAGGGGTAGCGATGAAAAAATTTATCGTGAAAGAATTGCTTTGGGTCACCATTTAAGTGAGACAGTTTTAGAAAGTATCAACTACGATTTAAAGAATACTATATTCTCCTATATTCCCAATACTGCTGAAGTAGCTTTTTACGGATTGGTAAAAGGAATGGAAGAATATTTAAATAAAATAAAAGTTGAAAGAATACTTAGCTGGGGCAATGATTTTACTCCTGAAAAATTAGAGGAAATGGTGAATCGAAAAATTCGCCAGGAGAAAATTGCTATTAAAGATGTGAAACTTCGCACATTTATTACGGAAGATGCGAATCGAAATGAAATGGTTCAACACGTGTACGACATTACTTATGGTACAGTGAGAAAAGGGGAAGATACTTTAGTAGTAATTGATGATAGTATTGTTCGAGGTACCACTTTAAAAGAAAGTATTATTAGAATGTTATCTCGCCTTGGCCCTAAAAAAATAATTGTTGTTTCCTCCGCTCCACAAATCAGATATCCGGATTGCTATGGTATTGATATGAGTAAGCTGGGCGACTTTATCGCCTTTAAAGCTGCTGTTGCTTTGTTGGCCGATAGGAACATGGAGTATATATTAACAGATGCATTAGAAAAAATAAAGGAATTGCAGCGCAATAATCAATTACATACTGAGAATGTTGTTCGGTCTATTTATAAGCCATTTACAACGCATGAAATTTCAGATAAAATTGCTCAACTTATAACACCAAAAAACGTTGACATTAATGTACATGTAATTTATCAAACCATAGAAGACTTGCACGATAGTTGCCCTACGAATACCGGGGATTGGTATTTTACTGGAAATTATCCAACACCAGGTGGAAATAAAGTAGTCAACAAAGCCTTCCTAAACTATATGGATGGGAAAGATGTTAGAGGCTACTAAAAAATTATACGCGATAGCAAAATGCATTAATATTCATACCGGCACCAACAGAAGCGAACATTACCACGTCGCCTTTTGAAATGCTGTGATCATGTAAAAGATTCCTTTTTACTAAATCATATAATGTAGGAATCGTAGCTACAGAACTGTTTCCTAATTTGTGGATGCTCATTGGCATAATATGATTGGGTACTTCTTTAATTCCGTATAATCTATATAAGGCTTTTACAAAACCTTCATCCATTTTTTCGTTAGCCTGGTGCAAAAAGAATTTCTTAACATCAGTGATATGAAGACCAGATTTATCCAAACAATCTTTCATTGCCAGGGGTACATGTTTAATAGCGTATTCATAAACCTTTCTACCCTTCATTTTCATGTAACGAATATTCGGATTAGAATCGGGTAAATATGATTTTCCCATTGTTAAGTAGAAAGCTTCATCAACACAATGACTTTGAACAGCGCTTGCAAGAATGCCACTATCAGATAAAGATGCATCTACACTTTCAATAATGCATGCTCCAGCACCGTCACTAAAAATCATACTATCTCTATCATGAATATCAATAACCCTACTCAAAGTTTCTGAGCCAATTACCAAACACTTTTTGGCAATACCTGCAGTAATAAATGCATGCCCCTGGATTACACCTTGAATCCATCCGGGGCAGCCAAATAAAATATCATAAGCTACACAGGAAGGATTTCTAATGCCAAGTCCGTGTTTTACTCTGGAAGCCAATGCAGGTAATACATCTGTTTGAATGCTATCTTTTACAACGTCGCCAAAATTATGAGCGAAAATAATTTGATCAATAGTTTCAGGGTCAATCCCTGCATCTTCAATTGCTATTCGGGAAGCAATCAAAGCCATATCGGAGGAATTTATATCAAGATCTGCGTATCTGCGTTCTTCAATACCGGTAATTCCTTTAAACTTCTCAACAATTTCGTCTGCTGGAGTTAATAGTGGTTTATGGTCTTCACCATAAAATTCAGAAGAGGTAAAATCTTGATTTGTCTTGATCTGTGCAGGAATATAACTACCGGTTCCAGTAATAACTGTTCTTGATACTTGCATGCTTATATGGTTTGCTTCTTTAGAAGGGCCGATTCTTTCAAATTTAAACATTTTCCAAAAACTGCTAGCGAAAATATTCTGTTATAAACAGAAAAAGCGATCAGCACTAACTACTGACCGCTTTCCAAATAATCTAAGTATGTTATAAATATCTATCGCCTTTGTTACGCTTAACTTCAGCAACATATTCTTTAATGGCTTGTTCTTTTTCTTTTTTACAAATCATCAACACATCTTTAGTGTCAATAATGATACAATCGTCAAGGCCTTGAATCAAAACCAGCTTATCATGTGGCGCAGAAATCATACACTTAGTTGCATCGATAATAATTACATTTTCGCTAGTAACTGCATTTCCTAAATAGTCTTTATCCAAATTATCATAAGCGCTATTCCAAGTGCCTAAATCACTCCATCCAAACGAAGATGGTATTACAAATACGTTATCTGCTTTTTCCATGATTGCAAAATCAATAGAAACGTTTGTGCAAAGAGGATAAATTCGATTAATAGCCTCTTTCTCATTTGCAGTATTGAAATTTGCTTTTTCGTTATCAAAAAGCTCATACATTTCTGGCTGATACTTTTCAAAAGCCAACATCACATTTTTCACTTGCCATACAAATATGCCCGCATTCCATAAGAAATCACCACTGGATAAAAAGGTCTTAGCAAGTTCTAAGTTTGGTTTCTCAGTAAATGTTTTTACTTTATAAATACCATCACCAGCAGCTAAAGTTTCGTGTTGTATATAACCGTACCCAGTATTCGGATGTGTGGGTTTTATACCAAGGGTAACAAGAGATTTAATTTGGGTAACAAAATCTAAAGCTTTGTAAGTAATATTTCTAAAAGCTTCATTATCTAGAATCATATGATCGCTTGGAGCTACTATTAATGCTGCTTCTGGATCTTTCTGCAATAACTTATAAGAAATATAAGCAACACAAGGAGCTGTATTTTTTCTACTAGGTTCTGCTAATATATTTTCAATTGGTAATTCAGGTAATTGTTCATGAACAATCGATACATATTCATCTGATGTAACTATAAAAATATTTTCATTAGGAATGAAAGCTGCATAACGTTCATAAGTCCAACGAATCAAAGACTTGCCCGTATTTAAAATATCTAAGAATTGTTTAGGGTAGCTAGTTCTGCTTTTTGGCCAGAAACGACTTCCAATTCCACCAGCCATAATTGCTACATAATGATGTTTGTTCATACAGAGAAGGGGGTTTGAGTAATTGTCAAGATTTTAAATGAAACAAGTGCGTATTACTAAACGATTTTTTACAAGCAGATATTGTTTTTGTTATACAATTCCTTCTTTAACCAGGTCGTGAAGATGCAAAACACCCAAATAGATATTATTTTCAGCAACTAATAGTGCACTAATATCATTTTCTCTTAATGTATTTAGGGCTTCTACAGCAAGGGTTTGTGGTTCAATGGTTTTTGGATGTGTAGATAAAATATCTGAAGCTTTGATATGTTCTATATGATCACTTTTTTCTAGCATCCTTCTCAAATCTCCATCAGTTATAATTCCAACAATTTGATTTTTTTCATCTACCACTGCTGTAAGACCTAATCGTTTTTCAGTAATTTCTACGATTACTTCTTTTAAACTAGCTGATGCCAAAACCTTTGGAAGGGCATTTTGTTTGCTTAAATCTTCCACCCTTAGATATAAGCGTTTTCCCAAATTTCCTCCAGGATGGTATTTTGCAAAATCTCTTCCGCTAAAACCATTTAAGTTCATTAAGCAAACCGCAATGATATCGCCCATTACCATTTGAACTGTGGTACTGCTGGTAGGTGCTAAATTATTTGGGCAGGCTTCTTTGCTAACAGTGGTATTTAAAACAATTGAAGCTTGTTTAGCAAGAAAACTGTCCATATTGCCTACCATGCCTATCAGTATATTGCCAAAATTCTGAATAAGTGGAACCAATACTTTTATCTCAGGGCTTTCTCCACTTTTACTAATTAGCAAAACAACATCTTCCTCCTGCACCATGCCTAGATCGCCATGTATGGCATCGGCTGCATGCATAAACAGGGAAGGGGTACCAGTTGAATTTAGAGTAGCCACAATTTTTTGGGCAACAATAGCACTTTTGCCAATGCCACTAATAACAAGTCTCCCTTTCGCTGCATGAATAGCATGTATAGCTTTTTCAAAATCAGCATCGATAAAAGTGGCCAGGCCGGCAACAGATTGTGCCTCCAGATCAATGGTATGCAGGGCCGTTTGTTGTATAGATGAATTCATCGATGCAAATGTAAACTTTAACAGCTTAGAGTTTCAATTCAAAACATAGTTCGTTAACTTCGTTAGCCAATTTTAGGGATTTTTTCCAAAATTGGCAGCGATTATCCTGCCTAAACTGTATGACCCACTAATTATCAGCGATTTATATTTTTAACTAGGGGTTTCGGGAAAAAAGATTTAACTTTTATTAAAATGTTACCATCCGCATATAAAGGGATGAAAATAGATATTTATACATGGCTACTACACCTAAAAAAGCTGCTTCTACAAAAGCTCCTATTAATAAAAAAAGAACACCAAGAAAAGACAATAGTTCTACTATCACCACTGTGCATCAATATGATATTCATGAGGGTCTGGAGAAATATTTTGGATTCCGAGAATTTAAAGGCACACAAGAAAAATCGATTAATAGTTTATTAAACGGCCAAGACACATTTGTAATAATGCCAACAGGTGGCGGGAAAAGTTTATGCTATCAACTTCCAGCCATGTTAATGGAAGGTTGTGCAATTGTAGTATCGCCACTTATCGCCCTCATGAAAAATCAAGTGGATTTGGTTCGTGGTTATAGCGAAAAAGATGATGTGGCGCATTTTTTAAACTCATCTTTAAACAAGGGCCAAATAAAAGCGGTAAAGGATG
>CAIJZG010000025.1 GCA_903825065.1 uncultured Bacteroidota bacterium | reverse complement strand
TTTGCCATTGTATTCTCCTTGAATAAGCAATGGCATGCAGAGTTTATATTGCGGGATGAATGCCTAAGTCCGCATATAGTAATTATACACTTTTATAGTGCAAGGTCAAGTTTATCGGTGACCAATAGCACCAAATGGACTCCATTGTCCAGGAGTACCGGACACAGTACAGATCCAACCGACGTAACTGTTATCGCTAGGATTTTGATTCCAACAGATATCACCTCGATTCCAGTCACCCTCGGTTGGAGCATCTAACCCTTTGACAAATCGTTTGTTGTTGAATTTAACATCGCCTGCTGTGTCTATATCAAATTTAGGATCTGGATGGTTAACACCAATCGCAAGTTGTCCCCAAACTTTAACAGGTTTTAGATCGTTACGATCTCCCAAGGTAATAGAGTTAGAATCAGATTTAATTAAATTATTATTTTTTGACTCGATAACAACGTCTGCATTACTACCAATTCCAGTACTAGACAACCAAACAGACTGACCATTCAAAGAAGCTGTAATTGATTTAACAGCTAAATCAGATGCCGGTGCTGTGATGCTGTTTTGAAACACGGCCGGTCCTGATACTGTTAATTCTTCTAAAGCACCCACGGTAACAAGATTACTACGTGTTACACTGAACCCTAATGCAGTTTCATTTAGTACTACGCGGCCATTAATGTAGTACGCTTGATCTTGTTCTAAATCAATACTGTTAGTTGACCAAAAACGATCTGGGTTACTGCGTAGTATAAATTGACGCTGATAATCCACAGCAGACCATACAAACCCTAAACCGTATACCCCGCCTTCGCTGTTAGGTAAAAACTCTACAGGAGTCGTTTTTGTAACTCGTGTATCAGTAACTAGACTATTAACAGTTAATGTACCTTTGACAGTCATATCTCCGTTTATATCTACGCCACCGTTGGCTTTAACAGCAATACGTGCCAGTCCATCGGTTACAATAGTTAAAGTATGATTGCTGTATGTTCCAAACTCTGCATGATCGTAGTCGGGACTACCTAATCCAATTTCAACATTATTGTCTATAATGCTAAGACTGGTGCTAGGATCTTCTGTACCCAATCCTAACCGATTAAATGTGGTATTGAAAAAGGCAAAATCGCCTAAAACGGTATCGCCAGAAACTGATAGTGCATTTAGCGTACCTAACTGTTTAAGATTACTTGTAGTAACAGTAACACCCAGCGCCTTAGCACTGATCACTGGAATGTCGTCGATCCTGTAATCGTTTTCGGCAGTAAGATTTAAACTGTTATTAGTAAGTAATGCGCCGTTACGGCTAATAAACTGAGGTGTTGTCATAGTTGGGTCTCTTTATATGATATTTATCTTAAGACTCAGCTATAAAACCCCTTGGAAGAATTGCAGTTAAGTTTGGAACTTGATCTTTTTCTATTAAAAATTCAATAATTCCTGTGTCTGCTATTGTTAAATCAGTAATAATTCCCTGTTTATCAGCTCGATTAAGCCAAGGAGTTACTGTATTTTCTCCGATAAATCTTGTATCATCTACAGGTAGTGAAGAGACAATTCGTAGTCGAGCAGGGTCCGTTAGTGTATTTTTGATCAGTAGTTTTCTTACTACTAACTGCGCCCTAAAGTCTCTACCAAAGTTTGCGGCACTGTGACGCAAGCCCGCATCAAAGTCATACCAGTAGCCATCGTTTAACATTTCAAAAATAGTATTTGTTTCCAAATTAACAGCATAGCTCAAGGAGCCTGTTAAGTTTAAATGATACCTGTTATCTATATCGCCGTGACTTTGATAACATTGCCCGCCGTCTAGAATAATAACTCTTGCTTCACCGATAGTTGCAGGTAATGTACTTAGCAAGGTGTCCCAGACTGTATTACGATACTCGTCTTTTATAATCCAAGGATCGTATAAAAAATTACCCGAGGGACGATTAAGAGTGAATCTAAAATCGTCCCGGGGTAATTGATACAGTGCCTCTTCTATTTTGTTAGGAGGCACTGTGATCTTATATTCTGTCCTTGTCAGCATCAGCCGGCTTTTAACAGAATAGTGTCTTCGTTAATGCGTCCATTCATTCGAGTGTCTGTAGCATTAATGTCGTCTAAGAACTTACGCAACTGCACCTTACCCGCCGCTTTAAACTCTTTGAGTTTTTCTTCGGGTTTGCGAACAGTCTTTTGCACACTAGTATGCTCATTGAACCCAGTAATTGTAGTGCCTTTAACACCCAATTCCATGTATTCATTGGCCACATACTTACCCAATTTACGTGTCTTGGTATTAAAGATCCAAAGCTCTTTAGCACCAATAATATCTGCGGGATTAATCGAAACCAATTTCAAAGGCTCGTTGCTCTTCATGTATTTCAATTTGGCAACAATTTTCTCTTTTGGCTGTGCTTTGCGAGCTTTTGGCTTGCGGTTTGCTTTAGCCTCTTGGCTCAGCATGTCGCATGCACTCGTAATCTCTTGATAGAACGCAATCAAGTTCTTGATTTGCTTCTTGCTACGGTGGCTATAGCCCTCACGTAGCTGTTCGTCCGCTTGCCCGGATGCCAACTCCTCCAACTCAGCTAAATCCCTGCTGTAGAGGGTTTTAATAACCCTAGCGTGGGCGGCTTTGACTTCTTTGCCCTTGAGCAAGTTAAGCATTTTGAACGCTTTTGGATCAAAATTATCTGGATCCTTTTGGAAACCTTCGATAGCATCTTCGATTTCTTCAGTCATTTTGAATGCAGTTTCACGCAACCGGTCTTGGATACTAGGTTGATTAACAACAGGCTTGGCCTCTTTGGCTTCAACTTCTTCAATGTCGTGCTTGCCTGCTTCGATTACTGTAACAATTTCGTTACGCAACCAAGCGGCAGTGTCGCGACCTTTGTTAAAGTCTGCACGAATAGAAGGCATACCGCGAAGCAAACAACTAGCAATGGTGCCCATTGTAACATTGCAACGTCCATCTTTAGTTTTCTTAAACGCTGTAATGTCTGCTTTGGTGCAACCAGTATCAGTCATCCATTTGATCACTGCTGGCTTCAAATCTTTGCCCGAAAACTCCAAACGATAGTATTCTGTAGCAACATGAAAACGCTTTAGGAATTCAGCTTCACTCCAAGTCTCATGTCCGTCCCAAACTGGGCTGTGATCTTTAGGTGCTCGCGAACGAGTTGCTGTAGCTGTTTTAGCCAATTTCTGCTCCTGTTTTGTTTAACATGTGTATATTATACTGCCGAATTACTTAGCTGTCAACACGCTCAATATCCGATTCTTCACACGATTCACCGTGTTGTATTTCTACAACATGCAACATAGTGCTTCCTATGTTCTCAAGCTGATGCCACTCGTTAGCGTGGATTTTAATGGTGCCTAAGGGTTTGATATCAGTGTAGCCCATATCCCAGTGTATACGAGCGTTTCCTTGGGCTACAAACCAGAATTCTGAACGGTGTTTGTGTCGTTGCATACTTAATTTTTGGCCTGGTTCAACAATTAGTTCTTTGGTTTTTACGGTGTTGTTTATTTGCGACAACACACGCCATTCTCCCCAAATTCTCTTGACACGTTCTCCGACCCAATTGTTCAAAATCCAACTGCTGGAATTTTGTTTAGTGTTGCCTCCGACTCCAAATTGAAATATGATTTCTTTGGTTTCCATTTCTGGAATGTTTACCGCGGTGCGATCTCCGCCATTGGCAAATATAATTTGGTGACCAGGATAGCTTGTTTTGACTTTTGCTAGGAGATCGCAAGCAGAACCGTCGCTATCATCAAACTGAACAACTTCGTCTACTGCCTTCATATTGGCCACTACCGCTCTACGTTCGTTGTAAGACATAAACGCCCGGCCTTTTTTACGTTCTAGCCAAGCATCACTGTTAACACCTACAATTAGATAATCGCCGTAAGTTTTGGCAGAATTCATTAGCAACACGTGGCCACTGTGTATGGGATCAAATCCTCCTGATACTACGACTATTTTCATTTTAATCTAGTGTTGCCGTAGTGTATAACAGTCATGCCAATGATATCAGGAGTGGTGCGCCATGGGTCAACAATAACACTACCGGCAACTGGTTCAAAATACCATCCTTGTTGGCTACCATCGACGCCAGTGCCCTCATATGTAATTCTAGCATTGTGTGCCATTAGTATAACTGCCGGAGTATCTATTACATCTGTGTCTCCGGTTAGTGGATCAACATACGTCAATGATACACCCGCTTGTTCAACAAAGTGTCCAACTAGTTCACTGTAACTGCCAATTGTATATTCCACATAAGGCTTATAAGCACGACCGTGGATGACAACAGGCAAGTTATGTTCCTTAGCCAATGAGACTAATTTAAGTGCCATATTCTTTGCTTGTTGATCTCTACTATACATGATAGTTTGAAACAAGTCATAACCTAGTTCTAAACGTTCTGCCAAAAATCTCAAAGCAATATTATCCCTAGGGTGGCATGCACCTGCATCGCCCATACCAGCTGTTAAATAGCGTGGCCCAGTAATACGTTGTGTAGCGGCTTTGAGTGCATCAGTAACCACATCCACGTCAATGTTGCCGTTCTTTTCTGCAACATCTTGTATCATGTTTACTAAACCAATTTTAGCACTGATAAATGTGTTGTAAAATACTTTGATACATTCAGCTTCGTCCCACGTGCCAATATTAGTTCGAGGATTGTTTTCCATGATGGGCTTGTAAAAATCAATCAACAGCTTTGCATCGCCTGTCGCACTGCCATCTTCAGTGCCTACTATCAAACATTCTGGATTGACCATGTCCCATTTGACTGATCCCATGGCAATCAAATAAGGATTGTAGATAAATCGTGCATTGGTAATGCAAGGTTGTAGGCGCAGACGTACAGTTCCGGGTAAAACCGTACTTATTAAAACTACCAATTGTGTTTGATCAACATGTTGATTAATTTCAGTTAGCACTTGTTGTACAATACTGTAATCAAAATCTTTTGGAGGAAGATCTGCAATAGGTTTGCCACCGCCGTATTTAGGATCATGAGGTGTAGGCACAGCAACAAAAATTAAATCTCTGCCTGTTACTGCATCTTTAATTGTATCAAGTAATTTGATTTGAGCTGTGGGATCTTTAACTACATCATATCCTACTACATCATAGTGTTGGCTCATTACTTCAGCGCATGGCAGACCTAGTTTGCCACAGCCTATCATTGCTACTTTCATACCATTCCTTTAAAATTCTTTTTTAACATGTCATACAACGACTCTGCTATCTTAATATGTCCTTGTGCATTTGGGTGTCCGCAATGTGCCCAGTATCGCTTGGCATTTAAGTATGCTGATATTTTAAGGCATGGAGGATACTCGTGATTATGTATGTTATTTGGGCTTGTATATATATCGTTGAGAGGCCCTATATCAGTAAAAGCCGAGCCATATAAAAATTTAAAATTATTAATCTTACAATAATTTTCAACAGATTTCAAATAAAACTTAGTTTCTAACCACCCGTCTAAATCTGTCTTATGTACATCAATGGTGTACCATTTTATAATTTCATCAGTACTAGAGGCATGCCAACTTCTTAATTGATGATTAACGTAAAAACTAAATCTAAAAGGATCGGATAACAACCATAATACTGTTACGCTTTCGTACTTGCTGAGATCTACAGGATTTTTTTCGTCAAATTCACACACAAAACGTTTAGCAGAGGCAGAGTTAGCATCACCGCCTCGAGCTACATTTAATAAATCATATTCTAACCGATCGCTTAATATACTTGGCCAAGCATTTGGATAAAAACAATTGTTTTGAATTGAAATACGATATAGCTCGTTGCCATCTATTAACCCATCATTAAACTTTTCTAGTGCCGTAG
>CAIJZG010000024.1 GCA_903825065.1 uncultured Bacteroidota bacterium | reverse complement strand
GTCCAATAAATTGAATCAAAATACGCATTGCAAGTATGGCATTGATTACTTCGTGTAATTTAAAAAGCAAACTAAAAACAAATGCAACTGAACCAAGGAACAAAAGAGAAATATAGGGGAAATGTTTTGTAGGGTGCAATCTTGCAAATATTTTAAAGAACGCACCATCTGATGCTGCAGCAAATGGTATTCTACTATAGCCAAGCGTAGCTGAAAAAACAGAAGCAAAAGCTACCCATAAAATTAGAATAGTTGCCACATTTGCGGCAGATGAACCAAAAAGGGTAGCAACAAACTCACTAACAACAAATTTACTTTTTTGAATTTGTTCTAAGGGTAGTACGGATGCTACACTAATATTCATCATTAGATATAAAATGGCAATTCCTACTATTGATATGAACATGCTCTTTGGAATGTTTTTTTGAGGATGCATAATCTCCCCACCTAAATGGCAAACATTATAATACCCTAAATAACTATAAATTGTTTTAACGCTTGCAAATCCAAGAGCCGCAGCAAAAGCATTATCTAGTTTAATTCCATCGTTCATGTGTAAAATAGGTTGTAGAAAATTGCCATGAAACAATCCTCCGCCAATTAGCAATGCCATAGTTAGTAGAACACCTACCCAAAGCATCACACTTATCTTTCCAATATCTTCGATTTTTCTATAAAGCATCAGAACAATTAAAATAACTACGCTGCCACTCATGGTTTTACCTTGCCATTCGTTTAAGGGAAGTATATAGCGGAAATAACTTGCAAAACCAATTGCTGCTGATGCAATCACAAGGGGTGCTTGAATCATCGTTTGCCAAACAAATAAAAAACTCATTAGCTTACCCCATTTTGGGCCAAATCCTTCTTTCAGAAAGTTATAGCTTCCACCTGCTAGCGGATAGGTAGACCCAAGTTGGCTCCATACCATGGCATCAATAAAAGATAAAAGAGCACCTGCAATCCAGGCATATAAAAACCAGGGCCCCTGCATAATTTCTGCTACCATGCTTAAAACAACAAATGGGCCGATACCAACCATGTCGGTCATATTAATTGCAGTAGCCTGTAAAATACTTATCTTCCTTTCCAGTTTTGGGTGATTGTTATTTGCCATTTCAACATAAAACTATTTCATTGTAAGGAGATCAAGTAATTATGAATCAAAATTTTTCTACCGTTGAATGGGCCAAGGGAGCCAATATTTATGAAGTTAATATTCGGCAGTACACAGCCGAAGGAACTTTCTCTGCTTTTGCAAAACACTTACCTAGGTTAAAAGCAATGGGAGTGGAGATCTTGTGGCTAATGCCTATTACTCCGATTAGTCAAAAAGTACGTCAGGGAAACCTAGGTAGTTATTATGCTTGCAGTAGTTATACTAGTATCAATCCAGAATTCGGAACGCTGAAAGATTTTAAAAATCTGGTGAATGAGTCACATCGGTTAGGGTTCAAAATAATCATTGACTGGGTGGCTAATCATACTGGATGGGATCATCAATGGACTTTTGAAAATGCTAGTTGGTATGTAAAAGATTCGAGTGGTTCATTTACAGATATCAATGGATGGCATGATGTAATTGATCTCGACTTCTCAGTAGTGCCGATGAGAAATGCCATGATAAAAGCGATGCAATATTGGGTAAAAGAATGTGATATTGATGGATTCAGATGTGATATGGCACACTTAGTTCCCTTAGACTTTTGGGTTAATGCAAGAAAGGAATGCGAACTAATCAAACCCTTATTTTGGTTAGCCGAATGTGATGTGCCAGCGTATCATCAAGCATTTGATGCAAGCTATGCTTGGAATTGGATGCATCTTTCAGAAAAGCTTTCACGACAAGAAGCTAGTTTGAATGATATTAGAAATTGTTTACACAACTATTCACAATATCCTAATCAAGCTATCAAATTATTCTTTACCAGTAATCATGATGAAAACAGTTGGAATGGAACTGAGTTAGAAAAATATGGGATTCTAGCAAAAGCCTGGTCTGTATTTTCCGCAACATGGAATGGCCTGCCATTAATTTATAGTGGTCAGGAAATTCCTAATAAAAAAAGATTAGCATTTTTCGACAAAGACGAAATCGATTGGTCAAAGCCATTGGAAATGGAAAGCTTCTATACCACATTACTGCATGTAGGGCGCACGAATAAAGCAATTTCTTTGGGAGAAACATTCATCCTTCCTTCCAATAATGATGATGCTCTTTTTTCTTTCATGCGGAAATCAGGAAACGATTGTATTCTTGTTATATTAAATTTATCAAATAAAAGCAGATTGAAAATTCAAGTATCGCATGGATGGTTGGATGGATTATTTGAAAATGTTTTTTCAGGTTTGCAATATCAATTTAAACCAGGAGAAGAATTTGAACTACAGGCTGGGGAATATTTTTTATATAAGAAAGTGAATATAAGATAAGTGATAATACTGAAACAAAAAGATAGCTGATTTTTAAAATAAAACAACCCAAGGTTCGCCTTGGGTTGTTTTATTTTAAAGTATATACTAATCACTTAATTTTATTCTTCTTTCAAGTTTAAAGGATAAGCATAAGACCCTTCGTATCCTGGATAAACGCCTTCTAGTCTTACAGTTCCTCCTTTAGATGCAATCAATACATTTTTAAGTTCGTCTATATTTTTCACTTCCTGGCCGTTCACACTGGTAATGATAAATCCATCAGCCATTTTTGTATTTTTCAATAATCCAGAGCCAATTTTTTTAACTACTACTCCGCCTGATAATTCATTGGCAGCTGCCACTTTTTTATCTACGTTTTCAAGCTCACCACCTAATTGATCCATGATAGAACTGATTTTTACGATATCTGTATTTCCTGCTTTATTCTTCAAAGTAAGATTAACCGTATTTTCTTTTCCAGCTCTTTTATAAACAAGTGTGATTTTATCACCTGGTTTGAAACGAGTAATTTGTTCTTGTAATTCTGGACCGTTTGTAACGGCAATGCCATTTACTTTTGTAATGATATCTCCCTTTTTTAAACCAGCGGCAAATGCGGCACCACCGGAAGGCACGCCTAATACAAAAACTCCTTCACCTTCTTTGAAAGGGATGCCCAATTCTTTTTCAATAGCTTTTACTTCTTCTTCCGATAAATTATCGTTTGCAAAACTAATTCCAATATATCCTCTTTGTACCGTTCCAAACTTAACAATATCAGTAACTATTTTCTTGGTTATATTAACAGGGATAGCGTAGGAGTATCCGGCATAAGAACCTGTAGGAGACGCGATAGCTGAGTTAATACCGATTAATTCCCCATTAATATTAATTAATGCACCACCACTATTTCCCGGATTAACTGCTGCATCAGTTTGAATAAATGATTCAACCGGGCTCGCACTTTGTTGCTTATTAATATTAATGGATCTTGATTTAGCACTAACAATACCTGCTGTAACAGTTACATCCAAACTTAGTGGGTAACCAATGGCTAATACCCATTGCCCAAGTTTTACCTCATCACTATTGCCATACACTAAATATGGAAATCCATTTCCTTCAATCTTAATTACAGCAATATCACTACTTGGATCAGCCCCAATTACAGTTGCTTTATAAGATTTTTTATTGGGTAGTGTAACATTAATTTCGTCGGCACCATCAATAACGTGATTATTGGTTACGATGTATCCGTCTTCTGTTATTAAAACACCACTACCGCTTGCTCTTTGTTCTGGCATCACCCTAGGTCCGCCAAAGAAATCACCGAATGCATCGTCGCCACCAAAAAAATCTGAGAACGGATTTCTTTGACGTTGATTATTAGCAACCTGCTTTGATTTGGTTCTTGTTTTAATATGCACCACTGCAGGGGTTGCACTAGTTGCCGCAGGAGTGAAATCTACAGGTGTGCCTGGGGCATTATTACCAGAAAATCCAGCATAATTTACCGGAAGTTTACCTGCTTCCTGAATGCCAGCGTATTGGCGTTCAACAATTTTACCGTATCCCCAAACACTTGCAATTGCTGTAGTAGCACTGATTGCAATAATGGCTAAAATGGTTTTGAATTTCATATTCCTTTTTTTTTTCTGTTATTTCAAATACTATGCCTTTCAATTGGCAAATAAATAAACCTGATTAAATGACAGGTTACCCTTTATCTCTTTTAACATTTTTTTTACTCATTCTGCTTCCAAAAGGCTTAATAAATGTAGGCTAGTTTAAGTTCATAAATGTATCTATACTGTTAAATTGAATTTATATGGATGTTAAAAAAATCATTGTATCTATTCCATCCGCATAATCAAATAGGTTGGGACTTTGAGCTGTTCCAAAAGCTAAATGCCCATGGCCGATTACACATTGTATTTCTTCACTAAATTTTAAATTTTCCAATACTTTTAATCTATCTGAATATTTTTCATAGTGGATCTGGCTTACTGGCGAATAAGCTGCAATATTTTCAGTTAAAATGATTGAATCATTATTCATATAATATCGATTACTCATGATTAGAATTGCCAAATGATAATCATAATTATGTTTGTATTTATGAAAATCGATATAGTGTTCATATTTTCTTAGGACATTTAATAGGGGGATAAAATCATAGTTTTCAGGAACATAGATTTTGGTTACGTTTCTGCAGCCGAGGCCAAAATATAATTGTATATCATCTGCTAAAGCCCCCAACTCCGCGATTGTTTCAGTGCCATCTAAAATGGCTACTGAAGTTCTGTTCTTGCGGATTATATGCGGATATTTTCCAAAATAGTATTCAAAATAGCGACTTGTATTATTACTTCCTGTAGCAATATATGCGTCACAGCCTTTCAAGTTTTCAGCAAAATGAATCAATTGACTAATTTCAGAATTCCAATTAATCATTTCCGCGATTATGAATTTGATTAATGTACTATCTTTCGATGAAGGTTTTATAGTTGTTTTATGACCAGTAATAAAACAGCAGAGTAAATCGTGAAAACCTACTAAAGGAATATTCCCAGCCATCACTAAACCAATATTTTTAGGTTGAACTGCAATTTCAGGGATGGAATAATGGCTTGTCCAATTCATTAAGGCCTCTTCGGACAAAAAATTGTCTGTAATATGCTTAATAGAAAGTTCTATAAATTCTGGGATAAACCAAGGGTTTTCTCGATAAGCCCTTTCCTGACAAGCTTGCCAGGATTCATTGGGGTTCAAAAAAATTCCCTTAATCGTAATAATATTTGAATTCTAGTTTGTAAAGTCATCAGTCACCCGTAATTTTGAGCTGTAAATGTAGTTACAAACTCAACAAACCAATTTTGTATGGCTATTAAAATAACAGAAGAATGCATTAATTGCGGGGCATGTGAACCCGAGTGTCCTAACAACGCAATCTATGAAGGCGGCGTAGAATGGGCTTTATCCGACGGAACTACCGTAAAAGGTTCATTTACCTTATTAGATGGTACAGCAGCTAGTGCTGATCAGCGTTTTGCTCCTCTTAGCACAGATACTTATTATATTACACCTAACAAGTGCACAGAGTGCCAGGGTTTCCATGAAGAGCCACAATGTGCTTCAGTATGTCCGGTTGATTGTTGTGTACCGGATGAAGCTTATCAAGAAACTGTGGATGCTTTAATGGCTAAAAAAGAAGCTTTACACAGCTAATACAAAAATGTGCTAAACTTTTTGTGACGGAATACTTGCAAATCGTAAAAGCATTGTCTAACTTTATAGTGCTTTAATTGTTGTCCTTAAATCGGCAACAACTTGTAACAGCGGGTGATATTTCCCGTTAACGTGAGCTGAAGAGACGGAGAGTTTCTTCAGCTTTTTTTATGAAAATATAAGCCATTTTGCCCTTGTTGTTTTGGCAGTTATATTTGTTGATATATATTAAAAAGCATGAAGAAAAAGATTGCACTTGTTACGGGGGGACTGAGTGGAGAGGCGCAGATTAGTTATAAGAGCGCTATCACAGTTTCCAATAATACAGATAGAGAAAAGTTTGAGGTTTTCCGAATCGATATTAATGAAACTGGTTGGTGGTATACGCCGGAAAAAGGAGAGAAATTAGCTGTTGATAAATCAGATTTTAC
>CAIJZG010000023.1 GCA_903825065.1 uncultured Bacteroidota bacterium | reverse complement strand
TTGCAGCTTCTTTACTTATTTTATTGCTTAAACTGTTGATTTGTTTTTGCCAATCAAAAATCTGTTTCGACAAATTAGTACTGTTAACAGACTCACCTCTTCTCCGATTTTTTTCCAATTCATAAATCGCATTCGCAAAAGGAAAATAGCGGCTAATTTTTTGAAATTCCTTCTCTTCGTTATCTAAAAGAAATAATTCGTTATTAATTTCACGCTTGAGTAAGATATAATCAACTTTAGAGTCGGTTTTCATTTTATCGAAATTCAATGCTTCTAATTGAGTTAAATAATCTTTATTAAAAGCTATTAGTCGAGTTCTTCTTTCTGGTGAGTTGGCAATAGTATAAAACCTGGTAAGGCTGCCTTTATCGGCTTGATATTGTTGCATAAGGGGTTGTACATCGCTCGTCTGATAATAACTATCTGTAGATTTACCTGATTGGGCATTTAAAGATCTAGTTGAAATAATGAACAGTGATACTGTTAGAATTATTGCTTTTCCCTTCATAAAAGTTAATTTGTATGAATATACAAAAATATTGAACCCATAATTTCTTAATTCAAATCAAGGTTTATCATGAAAAATTTACTTCTATTTTTATTGTTTTTTGTTTGTATTAAATCTAATGCACAAGAAAAATTGAATCCTCTAATTAAAAAATTTGGAACTGTTTATAGTGTGCCATTTGCTAATGAAAAGCCTAATCCAGATTTTAAATATAAAATATTAGTTGAGGTAAATACTGTCAGTGAAAAGCCTGATCTATTAAATGAGAATTTAGAATCAGCAGCAAAAGTTCTGAACCTGCACATTTTAGGTGGGGTTCCTGAAAAAAACTTAGAATTGGTATTAGTAGTTCATGGGGCTGCTTCTTTAAATTTAATGAATAACGAAGCGTATCAGCAAAAGTTTGCTGTAAATAACCCCAATTTGCCCTTGATTACAGCCCTAGGAAATGCTGGAGTCAAAATATTCATTTGTGGACAATCTATGGCCAAACGATCAATTAACGCCAATGAATTAGCTCCGGAAGTAACTGTCGCATTATCGGCAATTACAACTATCACTAATTATGCAATCAAAGGATTTACCGTATTGAAATATTAGTTTTTGTTATCAAAAATATCTTAAATTTATAATGTGTTTGGATGATAGGTTGTAACTCGTTATGCTTAATTAATTTGAAAATGGTGGAACAGCTTCTAAATTTAGATATATTAAAAAAAAAGGGCAAATTAATGAATCGTCAGAATTTGAAAATCTGATTGAGTTGACCAACCAACTATTTGACACTCCTTTCATCACCATTTGCAGTATCGATAATCAGGAATTTATTTTTCATTTTTTACGAGGATTTGATTTCAATTTACTGCCAGACATAAATCCATTTGCAAATTATTGTGTAAGAAAAAAAAAGCCTTTAATTATAACGGATTTTAATAAGGTTAATAATTTTGATTTTGACAAATGGGAAGCGCCTTATACACAATTTAATTTTTACGCAGGTATACCATTTCTAAATGAGTTAGGCGAAATTATCGGAGTATTTGAAATTGCAGATTTTGTTTCCCGAGAATTTTCAGATAAGCAATTGGATCAGTTAAATCTTATCGCTAAACAAATTCAAATTACACTTTTAAAAGAAAGGAAGTTAGCTTCTTGGGAAAATGAGTTATTAGCTTATTCTGTTAGTTCCAATATTCTATTCTGCTTTATTGATCAGTCATTTAAAATTCTCAATTTCAATAAACTGTTTAAAAGTTTTGTTGAAAATATTTTCAACAAAAATGTTACAAAAGGGGATGATTTTTTGCAATTTATACCTGAAAACTTTAGAGAGGATTTTGTTCAAAAAGCATCTTCAGTATTGACTGGTACAGATTTAGAATTTGAACAACAAAAATATTATGCTGGAGAACAGAGTTTATGGAAAGAATCGTTTACCTGTATTAAAGATTCCAATAATAATATTATAGGGGTTGCCATCAGATCTAGAGAGATAACAGCAGAAAAAATTAAGATAAATGAATATGAAGCAAATGATTTAAGAAAGAGTATCCTATTACAAGAATTGGATGATGGATGGTGGGATAATGATGTTATTAAAAATGAAACATATTATTCTCCAAAATGGTGGAATATGTTAGGAATGATGCCTGATTTATCGCAAAAAAGCAATAATTATTGGAAAATTTTCCTGCATCCAGAGGATAGCTTAAAAGTGGATGAATTAATGTCGAATTCTATTTTCGATTCTAATTCAGGTTTTGAAATTGAATTAAGATTTAAGCATGCCAATGGTCATTATGTACCTGTTTTAACAAGAGGACATTTTTTAAAAAATCAGGAAGGAAAGATCATTAGAGTTTTTGGGTCGAATTTTGATTTGACCCGGATTAAAAAAGCAGAAGAAGAAGCTAGGCAAAGTGAATTAAACCTATTGACAATATTTAATCATGCTCCAACTGCGATGTTATTTGCTAGGCCAGAAGATGGACTCATAGTTAAGGTTAATAAGGAACTTCAAATTTTAGCAGAAGCGGATGCTGTGGATCTAATAGGAATGTATACTACTGAATTTTATGCCTATAATTTTGAAAGAGATTTATTCTTTTCGATTATGCTTGAAAAGGGGAGTGTGAAAAATTTAGAATTAAGGATCAAGAAAAAAGATGGAAGTATTGCAAATTGTTTAGTTTCTTCAGAGAAAATTATTTGGAAGGGGGAGGAAATGTTGTTGTCAAGTTTTATAGATATTTCAGACAGAAAAAAATCGGAATCCCTTTTAATTCAAAACGAGGAGCGGTTTCGTTCACTGTACAATCGAACACCTGTTATGCTTCACTCTTTAAATCAAAATGGTGATTTCGTAAGTGTAAGTGATTACTGGTTAGCCAAACTAGGTTATCAAAGGATGCAAATTATCGGTAAAAACATCAGTGACTTCTTTACCAAAGCATCATTTAAAGATTCCGTTAAAATACGAATACCTGAATTAAATAAACGTGGGTATGATTTTGATATTCCTTATCAGGTTATTAAGCGTAATGGAGAAGTAATGGATGT
>CAIJZG010000022.1 GCA_903825065.1 uncultured Bacteroidota bacterium | reverse complement strand
TGTGTTAGTGTGGCTTGCTCCGCCTAGGTATAAATTTTCAAATTGGCTATTAACGACTGAGTTTAATAAAAGCAATGTTTGTCCAGCAGTTGAAGTTATAATAGAAATATCACGCAACGTAATGTATCTTGGTTGTTCGCTAGTAGCTGTTGGACTTAAATGGGTGTCGCCAATACATTGTATTACTGGAGAATTTCCAGAATGTATAAAATAAGTTTTTTCTAATCCAACACCGACAATAGTTGCAAAACTAGGTATTTTTAATGTATCACTAATAAGATATTTGCCTGCTGGAATTTCAAGTGTAATTCGTGTGCTGACAGCATCTGCAGATGTGCCATACGATGGCTGAGATGGATTCTTAAACAACTGGTCAATTGCTCGTTGCAATGCAACTGTATCGTCAGTAACTCCGTCTCCTACTGCGCCAAACTCAGTGGCACTTACGCGATCATCCATTCGGTCTTGGATTGATCTGTATATTAGATTAGTAGCCGAAGGGCCTGTTTGTATAGTTCCAGGTTTGTAAGCATATTGAATTAAGTTCAGCACATTGCCGTTGATGCTTAGATCTAACTCAGTGAGGATTTTAGTGTTGCCTACTCCCGGAGAGCCTTCAGCTACGCTACCATTACCAATGTAAAGTTGCTGAGAATCTACAGCCCATGCCATTTCGCCCGAAGCTAACTGTGGCAAGCCGGTGCCACTATTTTGTTGCCCACGACGTATTTGTATTCTTGAGATCTGAACGACAGCCATTGAAATATCCTCTATATAGGATATTTATCAGTTCTGTGAGTAGTATTCTTCGACACGATTCCACCACTGGGCTTCCCAGTGATCGAAATCCTTAGATTCTAGGATAAATTCCTGGTAAACAGGAACATCATCTTCTGTTTTAGGCTTAACACACATTAAAACAACACCCTTGCGTAAATTAGTTCCATGCACTTTATTGTGTGCTAAGGCATACGCTGTAAGCTGTAAATAGTAGTCTTCAATCCATTCTTGTTTTTTAGGCTTGTTACTTTGTTTGTAATCTATAATAGCTTCATCGTTTAAATGAAGGCCGCAACCATCGGTAGTTCCCGCATATAGACCAGGATAGTATAATGGAACTTCAACGCCCCATATTTCATTAACATTACACAGCCCTTGTGCAATTACAACTTCTGCCATCCTATGGCTTTCTTGGCTATTAGGGTTTGTTCCCGGAGTTCCTATTGCACCTGTCTTTACATAATCTTCTAGCCACTTGTGCATACGTGTTCCACGTCCGGCGGCTTCTGTTACAATTTCTTGTGCTTTGGCTTCACCTACTCGTTTCTTCCAATTAGCTAATGCTAGTCTTTTTTCAAGAGGTTTAGTCTTGTCTAGGATTGTTGTTACTGATGGAACTTTACTGCCATCTGGCGTAGCGTATAAACGCTTGCCTTCTACACTAGCCCTACTAAGAGGTGTATAGTTGAATCGTTCTTGTAATAAGGTCATAAAGCACAGTATAGACTGTCTTTAACTAAATGTCAATTTATTTGAGCTCGTCTGGAACAGCGTTCATAGCCATTTGGCCTATTGAACTTTTTTCACTTTGATTACCCTGCGGAAGTTCTGCTTCACCTGTTTTTAATACAAGACCATGCCCGTCAAAACGATCTACTAACTGATGTAGAATTTGATCTTCGGGACCTTGTGGATTCTCCCATCGTTGCTTGAATGAATCATATCGAATGTTCATTCCGGATGAGCGCAGTTTTGTTTGTAATTCAGGCCAAGGATGAATTCCGTTTGTGCCTTTTTGTTGATCGATAGATTGAAGAAACCTTAGTGTTGACACTAAGGGATCTTCACTTTCCATTACTTTTTTTTTGATTGTGC
>CAIJZG010000021.1 GCA_903825065.1 uncultured Bacteroidota bacterium | reverse complement strand
GGTTTTGATAATCAGCAAAATAAGAGATGGTAGCAATATCTAAATCTCCATCATTATCAAAATCCCTGGCAATGGCTTTATAGCAACCATTTAGCGGATAGAAAAATTTTTGTGTAAACTCGTTTTTGCCGTTGTTTAAAAAAATATATACACCATGGTAGGGTTTTAATACCGTAGAATAATCTGCATTATCGCCACAAGTATAAAGGATGTCTTTGAAACCATCATTATTCATGTCTACCATTTCAAAATGAGAAGACCCATTGATAGAAGGAAATCTCAAAATTTGCTTTTCACTAAACTTTCCATTTCCCATATTGGTATATAAAAATATACCCTCCTCACCTTGAGCAAACAAAACCCAAATATCTGGCAGTCCATCATGGTTATAATCTTCAACTATTGCATTAATAGCTCCTGGCAATGGCCTTAATATATGTTTCTCAAATTTACCTGAACCTTTATTCTCCATCCAGGTTAAAGCGCCGGTAAGAAATCCAAATTCGCAGGCAATGATATCATCCTTACCATCTTTATTTAAATCAACGGTAGTTAATTGAACAGGACGTTGTAATTGTGATATGAGTGGTTGTGCTATATTTTGAATCATTTTTCCATCCTTACCAATCGCTATTTTTTTACCTGATCCTAAACGATCATTATTGGGATTTAAATAACCAATATCACATAAGAACCATTCGTTTTTATTCATTTCAATATTTACAACAGGTCCTCTCGTTTGAATGGAATCGGCATTTTTAAATTGCTGATTATAGCGATATACCTTTCGTTTCATCACATCAGAAATAATAAAAGGAAACTCATTGGAAGACTCATCAATTTTCACATAGGATGTAGTAGGAACACCAGGAGCAGGTTCGGGCATCAAAGCAGAAAATAAGGGTAGCTCATTGGTAATTGGGTACTTACGAACCTGCACGGTTTCATTTTTTTCGGCAGCCATAGAAACATAATAATCCATTATTTTTTGCCATTGATCTTCCGTCATCGCAGGTTTAGATGGATAAAATCCAGGAGGTAAAGAATAATCGTACAAACTATACTTATAATGAATGCCTTTAAAATTGAAAATGCCCAATTTAGGGCCCATTGCGGGCATCACACCCATTTCCCAGGTCTTTGCATCTACCCACTTCGGATCGGGAAGCATATGGCAGGATTGGCAATATTGGGTCGCCAGTATTTTTCCTTCCGCAATATTCGAATCCGAAATTTTATTTTTACTAAAATGATCGCATGAAACTGCCAGAAAAAAAATACTAAAAGAAACCATTGCGATATTAGCCAATCTTGTTTTCATAAAATCTTATCACATTAATAAATACCCTAAAACTTTAAGGTACGCTCACCACCCTTAGAATCTTTAATTGTAATACTGGAAACCAAACTTTCTACATTTAAGAACCTTGCTGATTGTGATAAAAGAGAGGAACCATAATTTAATTCACGCTTCTGTTTGTTCCCGTTTTTATACTGTATAATCGCTGATACATCCAATGGTTGTAAGGGAACAACCTGAATTGTTTTCTTTAATTCAAATGCTTTTAAGCGATCTTTATTCTGACTAGCTACCAGCAAACATTTACCATTATTGCCTCTAAGTTTAATCAATGCTTTGGCATCGCCTGGAACAAACCATCCAGATTCTACTATAGATTTTGGAGCAAATCCACCTTTTCCATCTCCTTTAAGGAATAGTCCATTACTGGCATCATATCTGCCGATAGAAACATCGGTACCATAATCATTTCCTACTAATAAAACATCTAAATTGCCGTCTCCATCAAAGTCTTCTGCCACCATTCCATTCATATTAGCTATCTGAGTACTAAAAGGTAATGGCACCAAAGTAAATTTTCCATTCCCATCATTTCGCAAGAAACTATTTGAGAAGTAGTTGGCTTGTAATTTTAATACCCCTTTCATTTCCTGCTCCGTAAACATTTTATCTATCGTTGCCTGAGCATACAATTTATAATTTTGAAATTTCGATCTAAAGCCAATCATCTGCTTAACCATATCGTCGCGGGTATGAACTGGGAATTCTCTCATGGTGGTATCTTCCTGAGAAGTAGGAAAGTATTTGGTAGGTACTGCATCATAACTACCATTGCCGTCAAAGTCCTTGGCATAAATTGAAACTGGATATTTATCGCTTCCTTTATAAAAACTATTTAATCCCAGATTGCCTACGATATAATCTATATCACCATCATTATCAAAATCGCCAGAAACAATGCTTGTCCACCAACCTTTTTTATTTTCAGTACCCGTAGTGGCTGTTATATTGATGAATTTACCGTGGTCGTTTTTGAAATAAGTGATTGGCATGAACTCTCCTACCAATATTAAATCCTGCCAGCCATCATTATCAAAATCAGTCCAGATAGCATCACATACCAATCCAATATCTTTTAAACCCGGTGCAACTTCCGCAGTAACATCAGTGAATTTAATGACGCCATTTTTACTATCGTTCCGATAAATAAAACTAGATACTGGTTTAGGATAGTTCGTAGGATCTACTCTACCTGCAATAAATAAATCCAAATCGCCATCATGATCATAATCAATTACCCGCACACAAGATTTACTGGTATAGTTGATTGGCAGCGCAGTAGAATCCATTTTGAAATTTCCCTTCCCATCATTGATATAAATTTTATCCTGATAGGAATTGGTATTTCGAGCACTTTCATATCCTCCACTTGCCGTGTATAAATCTAAGTCGCCATCACCATCTACATCAAACAAAGCAACACCTTCATCCTGCCAGTTTTTTGTTTCGCGTGTGGCATTTTTAATTAAGTCGGATTGAATAAAAGTTCCATTTTTTTGTTGCAATAATAATTGCGCACTATTGGCTAATGAACCACCTGCAATAATATCATCTAAGCCATCTCCATTAATATCACCCGCAGCTAAAGCAGGACCAAATTCGGTGAACTTATGGGGCAATAATTTTTGAATATTAAAATCGATATTATCTCTTGCCTTATTTACATAATTGATCTTTAATTGATCAGTGACTTCTGTAAATAAGTTATTAGTTACTTTAGGAGCAGTATTCCAGTTATATGTTTGATCCGCATTTTTAATATTAACTGTCAACAGTTGATTAGCCGCAACATTCTTTAATACCTGCTTTTTATTTCCCGGCCATTTAATAATTACGGAGTCAACTTTTGATATGAGTCCAAGACCAAAATTTGGTCGATTATCTACTGTTGAGAGGTATCCACGGTAAGGCGTTTGCTCATATACTTGTTGCTTTCCGGCATAATGTAATTCAATAAATGCACCTAATCCATCTGGATTTTTAGCGTCACCCACTAACTTTAATTTAAGGTAGTGTTGTTGATTATTTTTAGCATCCATGGTAGTATTCTTGTATACAAATGCACTATCATTGATATTGTTTACAATCAAATCCATATCTCCATCATTGTCTAAGTCTGCATAAACCGCACCATTAGAAAAGGATGGAATATTGAGG
>CAIJZG010000020.1 GCA_903825065.1 uncultured Bacteroidota bacterium | reverse complement strand
CAAGGCAATTTTGATTTCAAACCATTTAGTTTACCCATTACACAAAAGGGCAGATGGCTAACTATGGATGCTGGAGATTATGATCACGATGGGAAAATTGATTTGATTTTAGGCAATTTATCAGTGGCTCCTTCCTTTATAAAATCGAAACAAGATTGGAAGAAAGGACCGGCTTTTATGGTGTTGAAGAATACGGGGAAGCAGTAAAAAATAAAAAAAGTAAAAAGGAAAAAGAAGAGATAGGAGAAAGGAGTGAGGAGTGAGAGGTGAGGAGTGAGAGGTGAGGAGTGAGGAATAAATAGTGATGTTTTAAAAGCTTGCTTTTAAAATTAAAAAACACCCCTCCTGCCGCTTGCGCATAGGAAGGGTGTTTTTTAATTTTATTTTTAATTCTTCACCTTTCACTTCTCACTTCTCAATGTCCCTTCACATCAAACACAATTTCCTGATAGCCTAATTTTCCTTGTTTGCTGATTCCTTGAACTACGATTACATATTTTCCTGGGATATCTGAAGTGAAAAATGATAGCTCATTTTTACCATTTACGTTCGTATTAATAGCATCTGACCAGTATAGAAGATGTCTGAAATCTGGTGTTCTACTATTCAGTTGAGTTTTAATAGAATAATCAGGAATCATAAACTCTCTTTGAGATTGAAGGCCTTTGTAATCTAATACGATGGCCTGAGGATCCAATTCGTAGGTTTCCATTTTACCATTATAAGTAGTAAAATTTAAAACCCCATAATAAGTCATGTCACCTAAAAAATACATTCTATCTACAATCTCTAGTTTCCTGATTTTCAAAGGATCATAACCCATAAACTTATTTAAATCAGTAATTGGATATCCATCTAATAAGATCAATGGTTGGTGACTAAAATACTTTTTCTCTACGTTGTCGTATACGGATATGTCGAAGCTGCCACTTGATTTAGAAAGTTTAACAGGAGTCATATATTCTCTAAATACTTCTTCAAGTGTATTAAACCTTGAATAGTCATCTAATAAATAAGTATTGTCGGGCTTATGGTAAAACGCATTTGTATCAACAACGGGAATTTCAAATTTATTAAAGTAAGATTGGTTATAATAGTTCTGAACTTGAAGATCTCTATTATATCTGTTTATTTGAAATTTTTCATCCTTGTTAAAAGTCAGCAAATCCAATGTGTTTGTAGTAGTTGATTTTACGAATGGAGTTTCAATTTCAATTTTATAATTTGAGGCATTATTCTTTTCTATTTGAGCTACCACCTGATCATCGTTATAAAAATCAGCAAACTGAAATTTTAAACGACCGGTTTCATCACTCATGGAAGAACGGAACTGAGTTTTTTTACTTGGCATTGATAAATAAGCAGTAATGCCATTAATAGGTAAGGATTTATTTGAAGGTATTACCTTCCCAGTGATTATTTTTCCAGCAATCTCCGGAATGAAATTGAATGAGGGTTTACTATTATTCAACACATTATCCCAATTAAATCTCCTCCAACCATTTGTAAGCATCAAATTGTCTACAGCTTCAAATCTTTGAGGATCGGTAGAATTGAAATAAGTATTAGGAGACTCAACTTGGCCTATGAGATCAGAACTAAGCCAAAGGTAATTCTGGATATTAGTTTCATCAATTGATTGTAGGTCGTCAATTTTATAAACCGACATAGAAAGATCAGCTGAAGTAGGCTTGCCGTTTTGTAAAAAGGATGTTAGCTTCAGCGCCACTTTATTTCTTTCTGCATATTCTTTTGCATCTATTGAAACAGCAATGCCCATCATGTCTGTGGGGTATTTAAAACTAAGTCTTTCGCAAACTGGTTTTCTATTCTCATCAAACAAAGTAAAACTGTTGATGCCGTCTCCCAAACTAGTTTTTGGAAATGTATAAGAAGCAAATCCATTGACAATATTGATTTGTTTAAATATTTTCGTTACTCCTCTTGTATGAGCAACCAGATAAGCAACGGAAGAAGTAATATTTTTTGTTTCGATTTGTACTTTAATTGAATCCATTTGATTCTCCGAATTAATTAAACGGATGGCGAAGCCTTTATTGGCCGACTTTGGAAAGTCTGCTGAAGCGTATTTACCATTTGATAATGGTACGAGTAGTTTATAAGAATGTCCTTCAGTTGGTTTAAATGTAAAAGTACCCATGCCAAGAGAAAGCGTATTCACTTTTAAAAGTGTATCTGAATTTTCATTTAGAACAAAAGCTTTTGAATCAATTCCTTTTCCATATTGGTTAATGATTTTAAATGCTATTTTATTAGAAATATCATTTACTAAATTTCCTCCTTCAGGAAATAATTGAATCTTAATTTCGTCTGCTGACTGAGCCACAGAAAATACAGCTTGCTCTTTTAAGGTATTGATAATAGTTAGTTTTTTTTGAAAGAAAAAATCTGGTCTAAAATTTTTCATCCAATTTGTATAAGCTCTCAATGTATAATTTCCTGAAACAATGTTACTCGGAAGTTTTATGGAACCTGCACCTTGGCCATTTTGCAAATCCACTTTCTCTTGTACTACAGGTTTTGAATGACTGTCTAATACTTCTATATAAGCAATTGTACTTAATGAAAGTGGCAGATGAAAAAAGCCATCTACATCATAAATTTTAAACCAGCAGATTTCATCTGATAAGTAAACCGACTTATCAGTATGCAAAAAAAGCTTTTCTTCTAAATGCTTTGAAGCATAGTTCTCCACCTTTTGGGTAATTAAATCTGTTTCTTGAGCCTTCGTAGTAGAAGGATGCATCGCAAAAAAGCAACAACTAAACAAGAAATATATATTTTTATCTTCTGCATATTTTAAAACTTAATTAAGGCCAAAAAGGTGGT
>CAIJZG010000019.1 GCA_903825065.1 uncultured Bacteroidota bacterium | reverse complement strand
GGGACAGGAAGTGTATGCGCATATTAAAAAATCAGATCCTTATGTGGTGGTGAATAATCGATTGGGTAAGGGCACGCATAAACTCATGAACGATCAAACGGTTGGAGATTATGCAACGCCAGAACAATTTGTGGGAGAGATCAATATGAAGGATGCCTGGGAATCTTGTATCACAATTTGTGAGCAATGGGCATGGAAGCCGAATGATAAAATGAAGAGTTTGAAAGAATCGCTGCAAACGCTGGCGGGCACGGCGGGAGGGAATGGTAATCTTTTGTACAATGTGGGTCCGATGGCAGATGGCAGAATGGAATTAAGACAAGTGCAGCTGCTGCAACAAATGGGCGACTGGTTAAAAAAATATGGGGAATCTATTTACGGAACCAGTGGCGGTCCGTATTTACCGAGTAAGGATATGGTGGCTACCAGAAAGGGAAATAAAATTTATATCCATTTATTAAATACAGAAGGTACAGCTCTTGCGTTACCCAATCTTCCCGGAAAGAAATTGAATGCTGCGCAATATTTAAATGGATCGGCATTAAAATTTACACAAGACGCTTATGGAATTCGAATTCATGAATTGGGTAAGCGACCCGATGAAAATGATTCGGTGATTGTGTTAGATTTTTCAGGAGAGGTTGAATCGATTGATCTTGTGAAGCGTTAGTTGAATGGGAAAATAAAACCAAAATTTGAAACATGTTTGGACCTCCTACTTATATTTCGGCAAGCGAATCGGGTTTTAAGGGCGCCAGTTTAGATGCGTATTTGCAGCAAGGTTATTACCGCATGCAGCATCAATTATTTACTACGAATTATACGCAGTTTCATATGGAGAGTTATGCGCTGCCTGTGTTTTGGTTAAGACTGGATTTGAAAAAAGTAAGGGAATCGAGTACGGCCAAAAAGATTAGAAAGAAATGTGCAGGGTTAACGGTAACAGTAAAACCCGCAGAGATTAATGAGGAGGTCAGGGAATTGTATGGGTTGTATTGGGAGTATATCAATTTTATTACTTCGGACCGATGTGAGGATTATTTGCATGAAGAAAATTCTGTGAATCCATTTGATTCCTGGATGATTGAAGTGCGGGATGCGGGGCGATTGGTGGCGGTAGGATATTTTGATCAGGGAGAGAAAAGCATTGCTGGGATTTTGAATTTTTTTCATCCCGAGTATCATAGTTATAGTCTGGGTAAGTTTTTGATCTTACAAAAATTAGATTATGCCATTGCAAAGGGATGCACGTATTATTATACGGGTTATTTGAGTACGGCTACTGAGAAGTTCGATTATAAATTGTTTCCGGATATTGATGCGGTGGAAGTGTTTTTGCCCATCGAAAAAAGATGGGTGCCTTACCAGCATTATGGCAAGGATGGGTTGGAGGATTATGTGATGAGGGGAATTGAGTGCTAGTATCCATACTCTATCCATACTCTATCCATGCTTCATCCATGCTTCAGCCTTGGCTCAGCTATGGAGTAAATGCGGATATAGAGCGGGTGAAAATAAGAAACCTCAAAAAAAACTGTGGATAATTTCTGAATATTGGCAACTGCCCTTATATTTGCAGCCCTTTAGCGATGGTCGGGAGCTGAAAAGCCTTGAAAATCAATAAGGAATGAATCTCTACAAATTGGTGCGGTAGCTCAGTCGGTAGAGCAAAGGACTGAAAATCCTTGTGTCGCCGGTTCGATCCCGGCCCACACCACGTTTAACGAATAAAACCCACGCTGGACGTGGGTTTTTCTATTTAAAGCACGAAACCGTGCGCGTTTTTGAGGCCATCTCTATCGTTTTACTTGTTTTTTGTTTGCTACAGTATTCAACCTCAATAATATTTATTAGTAAACAACACTTTATAAATATCAATTTATTGATTCGTTTTTGTACTTTATAGGAAGATGTAAATATTGTAACCCAATTATTAGGCAATGGAAACGGTAGTAATAGAATTTCTAAAAAGACTTGGTAGTCTTAATCGGGCAACTGTTAATGGTTTAAAAGCGCCTCATAAACCAATTTTATTATTATCAGTAATTGAATCAATTGCTTTTGGTGAAATAGTAGAAAACAAAATTATAATTAGCCCATTATTAGTAGCAAGATTTAAAGACAATTGGAATAGACTAGTTAAATCCGATGATTTTCAACCAAATTTTGCTTTACCTTTTTTCCATATGAAGAAAGAAGGCTTTTGGAATCTTAAAACTTATTTTGGTAAAGAAATACTTATTACAAGTTCACACTCAATAAAAAGTTTTTCTCAATTAAAAGAATCAGTAGAGTATTCTTACTTAGATTCTAATTTATTTGCTTTGTTTCAAAATCCAAACACAAGAGAAGAATTTTACCAATTTCTAACAGCAAAATATTTTGGGAAATCAGACAAAATTCATCAGCAATATGGTTTGGTTGATGAAGTGACTGCACAAATTCTCAATGAACCAAGTATAGAATATCAAAAACAAATAGAAAGCGCTGACGAAGAAGAAATTTTTGTTAGGTGTGGTGTTTTTAAAAGAGTTGTCCCTAAAATATATGATTATTCTTGTTGTATCTCAGGAATGAGAATTGTATCCGGTTACGATATTCAAATGGTAGATGCTTGTCACATTGTTCCTTTTTCTGTTTCCCATAATGATACCATATCTAATGGTATTTCACTGAGCCCGAATTTGCATAGAGCGTTTGATCGGGGTCTAATCACTTTAAATGAAAACTATCGGGTTGTTATTTCAAAATCATTTACAGAATATCCATCAGAAAACATGCTTAAATCGCTAGAAGGAAAACAAATAGTATTCCCGAATGAAAACATGCATTATCCAGATCTAGAAAATTTGAAATGGCATAACGAAAATGTCTTTAAAAATTAATAAATCTCATATTTAAATCTTTTCTAATTAAATTTATTATAGATTAATTAAGGTGATAATATTTTAAATAGAGCATTTTGAAATTTGTTGAAGTTGTTGCAGCTATAATTGTAAAGGACAGCAAATATTTGTGTGTACAACGGGGAGAAAGTAAATTGCCATACATATCAAAGAAATATGAATTTCCTGGGGGTAAAGTTGAAACAGGTGAAACCAATGAAGCAGCTTTAATTAGAGAAATCAAAGAAGAGCTTAGTTTAGAGATTCATAGTTTAAAACATTTTATTACAGTTGAACATACTTATCCAGATTTTAAAATTACAATGCACGGTTATAAGTGTTGTGTCGAATCACCAATGATAAAACTTTCAGAGCATTTAGATTTCAAATGGCGTTCACCCAATGAAATGGATGATTTAGACTGGGCAGCAGCAGATCTTCCAATTGTAGATAAACTAAAGAGGGAAATTCATGAGTGATTTTTTAAAACAGCTTTCTGATAGTTTATATACTGGCTTTATTGATATTAACAGCCCCTCAAAACCAAATTTTGTACCTCAAATATTAGTTAATAATAAAGAGGAAGGGAAAAAAGTTCTGACAACAATTGAAAACGAATTATTAGTATGTGATAATTTTTGGTTTTCAGTTGCATTTGTAACAACAAGCGGAGTAGCATCATTAATTAATACACTTAAGTTAATTGAAGAAAAAGGGAAATTCGGGAAAATTTTAGTTTCAAAGTATTTAAATTTCACTCAACCAGAAGCATTAGCAAGATTAATTCAAATTAGAAATATAGAAGTAAAAATTGCTGTTGTAGGTGATTTTCATTCAAAGGGTTATTTGTTCAGAAACGGGTTACATTATAATCTAATAGTAGGAAGTAGTAATTTAACTGCCAATGCCTTAAGCGTAAACAAGGAATTAAACCTGAAAATTACAGCCACTCCGGATAGTGCAATTATCTATAGCGCTCTAAAAGAATTTTCAGATGAATTTGAAAAAGCGGTACCTGTAGATTTAGAATTCATTCAAAATTATAGAAAGGAATACAATAACCAACTCTATATAAATAAACAATATAAAGAGTTATTGAATAAGCATCTACCTATAAAAGTTCAGCCAAATAAAATGCAGGTTGATGCTTTAAGAAATATTGATGCACTAAGAAAAGAAGGGAAAAACAAAGCGCTCCTTATTTCAGCTACTGGAACTGGTAAAACATACCTATCAGCATTTGATGTAAAAGCCTTTCAACCAAAAAGATTTCTATTTGTTGTACACAGATTGAATATTATTAAAGCAGCAATTAAAACTTACCAAGAAGTTTTTGGAAACACTAAAACTTTTGGAATTTACTCTGGTAACAGTAAAGAACTTGAAAACGACTTTATCTTTTCTACTATACAAACTCTTTCTTTACAGAATAATCTAAAACAGTTTAGCCCTGATCAGTTTGATTATATAGTAATAGACGAAACACATAGGGCTGGGGCTGATTCATATCAACGGGTAATTAAGTATTTTAAACCAAAGTTTCTTTTAGGAATGACTGCAACACCTGAAAGAACTGATGGTCTTGATGTCTTTAAACTCTTTAATTATAATATAGCTTATGAAATTAGACTTCATAAAGCACTTGAAATGCAAATGGTATCCCCATTTCATTATTATGGAGTTACAGATATTTTAGTTGATGGAGAGATTGCAATAGAAGCAAAAGACTTTAATAAACTGGCATCTAAAGAACGAGTTAACCATATTGTTGAAAAAGCCAGTTTCTATGGAACAGATAATGGAGTTTTGAGAGGGTTAGTTTTTTGTTCAAGTGTAGAAGAATGTAAAGCGCTTTCCAAAGCATTTAATCAAATAGGTTTTAAAACAGTTTCACTTTCGGGTGAGAATAGCGAGGAAGAAAGGTCACAAGCAATTAATCTTTTGGAATCTGAAGAAATTAAGAAAAAACTTGACTATATTTTTACTTATGATATTTTTAATGAGGGTATTGATATACCAAAGGTGAATCAAGTAATTTTATTGAGGCCTACTCAATCCGCTATAGTCTTTGTTCAACAACTTGGTAGGGGAATCAGAAAAATTGATTCGAAAGAATATCTAACAGTAATTGATTTCATAGGAAATTATAAAAATAATTATTTAGTTCCAATTGCCTTGTATGGAGACAATTCTTACAATAAGGACACTTTAAGAAAGCTGATTTCCGGAAAAAGCTCTTTTATACCCGGGTCTTCAACTATCAACTTTGACGAAATAACAAAGGGAAAAATATTTGAGTCAATCAATACTGCAAACATGCAGCAAAAGAAAGACTTAATCAAAGACTACAGACTTCTTAAATATGAGTTAGGAAGAATACCAATGATGATTGATTTTGAGAAACATGGATCTCGTGATCCTCAATTATATATCAATTCAGCAAAGTCCTATTTTAACTTTGTTGCTGAACAAGAGCCAGAATACATTAATAAAATCAGTCAACCTGAAAAGAAGCTATTAGAACTGTTTTCAAATGAAATTAATAATACAAAGCGGATTGAGGAAAGCATAATTCTTTCAAAACTTATAAATAAACGAGTTGTTTCTAAAAATGAAATAATAGAGACTATATTTCAAGAATATGGCATTCAATCAAATAGTGATACAATTGATTCGGCGATTAATAATTTAAACTTTGGTTTCGTTACCGAGAAAAAAAATCAGAAACTAGTTCCCGTTCAAGATATTTATGATTTAGAAATAGTAGTTGACTCGAAAGATCAAATCAACATATCAAATCAACTTTTAAAATTGATTGAGAATAAAATATTCCATGAATTTTTAAACGATAACATCGAGTATGCTCTTTATAAATTCAAAAAAATAAATAGTTCGTTCAAATACAATGATGGGTTTCATTTATATCAAAAATATTCTAGGAAAGATGTGTTTAGAGTTATGAATTGGCCCCTGAATCCGGTCGCTCAAAATGTGGGAGGCTATATGATCAGCCCTGATAAAACCAATTGCCCAATTTTTGTTACCTATCATAAAGCTGATAATATTTCAGATACAACCAAATATGACGATGGCTTTGAAACCAATACAGAATTCAAGTGGATGTCTAAATCAAACAGAACCTTAAATAGTCCGGATGTAAAAGCTATAATTAATACTCAAAACCCTTTACGTCTGCCATTGTTTGTTAAAAAAGATGATGGGGAAGGAACAGATTTCTATTACATGGGTGAATTGAAATTAATTGATGGCAAATATTCTGAAACTAAAATGGAGGGCGATAATAATGCTGCAGTTGTTAAAATTAATTTTTCTATCACCCCATCTGTTGATGATAATATGTATCATTATTTAACGGAGACCATTTAATGTATTTGTAAAATAGCTCTGTTCAGTTTAAATCGGGGTTCTGCAATTACGGTTTGTTTGCTTAACTTTAGTCGGATACCTGTTTAATACTTTTATTATGACCGAAATCCAAGAACTCACCCAAGCCCTGATAAAATTTCGCAATGATCGCGATTGGGAACAATTTCATAATCCAAAAGATTTGGCATTGGCACTCAGCGTGGAAGCTGGCGAATTATTAGAAGTATTTCTTTGGAAATCGCCGCAAGATGCGAATAAGGAAAAAGTGAAAGAAGAGCTGGCAGACATATTTGCTTTCGGACTTTTATTGGCAGATAAATACGGCTTTGATTTGAAAGAAATTGTAATGGAGAAAATTATCCGCAACGGAGAAAAGTATCCTGTTGAAAAAGCAAAAGGAACTGCCAAGAAATACAACGAGCTATGATTGTTTATAACGCCACCAAAGAACAGTTTCTTGATGACGTACTAACTAACGATATTGAAAACATTGTTCTTCGTAATGTTAAACTGAAACTGAACCGCGGCGTTGGGATTGCTGAAATTAGATCTTGGGCTTCTTCTCTGGTGTATATGGATCGCATTATGCAAGATGCTGAGATCCCCGGTGATTGTGGTGTAGCTATCGAATACCAAATTCCTCAAACAGGTAAACGCATCGATTTTATTATCTCCGGACAAAATGGTAATCAGGCCGATTGCGCCATGCTCATTGAATTAAAACAATGGTCCCAAGCAAACATCACTAGTAAAGATTCGATTGTTGAAACATATGTGGGCGGTAGAATGGGCGAACATACACATCCCTCCTATCAAGCATGGAGTTATGCCACATTGCTACAAGGATTTAATGAAGTAGTGTATACTGAAAATATTCAATTACATCCCTGTGCTTACTTACATAATTATATTGAGGATGATGTGATCAAAAATCCTTTCTATGCTGAGTATATTGAAAAAGCTCCCATCTTTTTAAAAACCGATGCATTAAAACTTCGTGAATTTATTAAGCAACATATAAAATATGGTGACCGATCTAATCTCATGTTTAGAATTGAGAATGGAAAAATCAGACCATCAAAATTACTCGCTGATAGTATCGGCAAAATGATCAAAGGCAATCAGGAGTTTGTAATGATTGATGATCAGAAAGTGGTGTATGAAAATGCTTTGGCACTCGCTAAAAAAGCAAGTGAGAAAAATAAACAAGTTTTGATTGTGAAGGGTGGGCCGGGTACGGGAAAGTCGGTCGTTGCCATTAACCTCTTAGTGTATCTGACTAAAATTGGTATGCTGGCACAATATGTTTCTAAAAATGCGGCACCAAGAGCGGTTTATGAAGCAAGACTAACAGGAAGCATTCGTCCAACTGTGGTCAGAAATTTATTTAGAGGATCGGGTGCTTTTATTGATACGCAGAATAATGAGTTCGATGCTTTAATTGTGGACGAAGCACATCGCCTGAATAAACATAGTGGGCTCTTTGGTAATCTTGGTGAAAATCAAATCAAAGAAATTATAGCTGCTTCAAAATTCTCTGTATTTTTTATTGATGAAGACCAGCGCGTTACTTTAAAAGATATTGGTCGCAAACAAGAAATTGAAATCTGGGCATCGAGAGCTGGTGCAAGTATCACTGAATTAGAACTAAATTCTCAATTCAGGTGCAATGGC